>JAHFAF010000049.1 GCA_023250715.1 Pseudobdellovibrionaceae bacterium
GCCACGAGGGCTTATGCCGAAGAGTGGACCATCCTTCGTTATAATTGGGGCTGTGAGGAAGAGTTCCGGCCCATTGCTCGGCGATCTCTTTGTGCCTTGGGGCAGGGGGAAGAGGAAGGTGAGGGGCCGTTGATGCGAGCATGAGAATGAAAGGAGTTCTCGCGGGTTTTTGTCCCAAGAGCTGGAGAGCTTTGTTCTTCAATAAGTTTAATGTGCCCGTTTCATTCGAATGATCGAGAAACGCCAAAGCCTTATCCCTCACGACGTCGGTGGAATAGTTTTCGGCAATGAGCTCGTTGTTATCATTTAAAGCAGGGTACTTTACAAGCTTGGCCGGAGATCCTTCGCGGTACTCGTTCAACGTATAGCCATAGCCGGAGTAGAACTGATTATCGGCCGCTCCATAGTATTCCGTAAAACCTGGCGGAACATGGGAGGGCTCTTGCTCGACTCCGTTCAAATACTTTCCAATGAGTGCTGTGCGGTAGCCTGAGTCCTTGAGCGCGACCCAAAACGTCTGCTCCTCGTTATTGAAGGGTCTGCCGTCATAATCTAGAAGGGGAAGTCCATTTGGCCCCTTAGGAGAAACAAAAGCGCTCCAGCCTCCCCAGGTGCCGCCATTTGTGAATACTCCCGTGTTATGGGCGTAGCGGCCCGTGAAAATCGTCGCTCTCGAGGGACAACAAATCGGGTCCGGGGAAATCGCTTGAGTGAAAATCATCCCCCTATCCAAGATGAGCGATTTTGCGTTCGGCATCGCCTCCCACATGGGCGATGTCAGTGCGTCTTGATCATCTAATAGAATGAAGAGAATGTTGGGGCGGTCCGCTCCATGAGCCAATGATTCCAGGGCAAGAAGAAGACAAAAAAGAATGCGCATAGGCCCTCCCTGAGAAAGGGGTTACTCTTTTGTGACGGAGTCGGCATTAGCTAAGTTGTAAATTATTCTCTCGAATCTAGAACAGGCTCGCCGGTGACGAAGTTTGGCAATTGTTAGGATTCTCTTAATGCGTATAATGCGCCTCCAGTTCATATGGAGGCCTCTCGATGAGATTGTTTCTTTCTGTCGTTGTTCTATTTTTTGTAGGGTCTGTGCATGCACAGACTTGTATCGTTACCTTTCCAGATTCCTTTTCAATTCAGGGGACGCAAGGCCCCACTGACATGCAATACTACAAAGGAGACAGCGCACTGGATTGGTCTAGAATTCTCGCTGGCCTTGCTTCTAGTCGCATTTGCACCAAGGTGGTTGGGCCAAACGATAACAATGTCCTCTCGGCCTCTTGCATTGCTGAAAGATGGGTTGCTCAAGGGGGAGACTCAAAGGGAAGGTTGATCCAATATCTCAGAATAAAGTGGAATGGGGGCGGGACGCAGACAGTCTTCACCTCGGAAAGTACAACTACGAACGATTTTCTTCGCCTGATTGAAGTAGTTTCAAACCTAAGAATCGCCGGAATTTGCCGGTGACGAACTTTGTCAATTGTGGGAATTATTGTTTTGTGTACAATGCCGCCCTATTCAATTTTTAGGTGGTGGGGTTATGAAAGCGGTAGCAGTCTCTCTATTTCTCATTTCTTTTATTGTCGGTTGTGGCAGCGTCCAATCGGAGAAGCTCCCGGGAAGCTGGCAGCTCGCTCGTCAAGAAGCTTTCCTAAAATCCAAGATGGATGAAAGCCATTCGGAAAGAGAAATTCCCAAGACCGAGAGTTTTTTCTACGTCTTTGATCAAAATAGTCTTTCGGTTCCCGCAGCCAATGGCCAGTCTCTTTTTCAGGCTTCCTACCGACTCGATGGAAAGAATATCATTGTGCAGGGTAAAGACGGATCTTACGTCGAGTTTGAAATCCAAGAGCTTAATGACGAGACCTTGAAAATAGAGAAGAAAACGAAACAGGGGGATCGTGAGGATAGATTGATATTGACCTTCAAACGCGTCGGTAGCCTTCCCAATTCCGGCGTGGTAAATCCGTCGAATGATAAGAATACTGGCCCTCTTTCTCCCTCTTCTAATGGCCGGTTGCCAGCACCAGGGAATACGACAACCCCTCAGCAGTCTACTCGAATTTCCGGTAATTGATGCCCACGCCCACTGGGATGACTCGAAAGACGGTCAGCCGAGTAGCGAGATGGAAGCGGAGTATGCTGCCGCCGGTGTCGGCGGGCTGGTAATCCACACCGACAGAAAAGATCCCCACGCCCTAGCGTTGAAAAAATCCCCCCATGAGCACATCGTTTGTGCCGCCGTTGTTCCTGGAGTCACCCCTTCTCAAGTGGAGATGGAAATCAAGAAGGGCCACTACCAGTGCATGAAGGTTTATCTGGGCTATGTTCCCAAATATCCTTCCGATCCCTTCTATCACCCATTTTATCGCGTGGCGGAGCGTTTGAAAGTGCCGGTCGTTTTCCACACGGGAGATACGTCCGACAAAATGGCTTTAGTGAAGTACGCCGATCCCTTAAGTGTGGACGAAATCGCCGTAAAGTACCCCAAAGTCACTTTCGTGCTTGCTCATATTGGAAATCCGTGGATTCAGTCGGCGGGAGAGGTGATTTACAAAAACGACAACGTATTTGGAGATCTCTCGGCACTAATGATTGGAGAAATGGAAAAAGCGGACGACGAGTCGATTCAAGAATTCGTCATAAAACCCATCCATTGGATTTTCTTATATGTAGAGAACCCTAAGAAGCTCCTGTTCGGCACCGATTGGCCCCTGGTCCACGTAAAGCCGTATCTAGAGGCCGTAAAGAGGGCCATCCCGCGCGAACATTGGAAGTCAGTCTTCCACGATAACGCGGTCCGAGTGTTCGGTTTCAAGCAACCCCTTCTCTCCAAATAGTCGCTGATATCGGCATTTTGCCTTCACAATTCCTTGTTAATCTTTGGCTGCTTACCTTAGGGGGTGTCCCATGCAGCCATCCAAGTCATATGAAGAGACGAACGTTCGCCTAGAGAGTCTGCCGTCCCTTGGCCCTACGTCCATGGCCGTGTTGCTGGCACTCTACTCCCTCGTATTCGCTTTCCTCGTACTCCTCGTCCAAATGGGAAAGGTGGAGCAGGACGTGGGAATCGGTCTCATGGTTGGTTTCGTTCTCCTTCAATTTTTGCTCGGGCCTTGGATTACCGATTTAAGCTTGAGAGCCCTTGGTTCCCTAACTTGGGTGAAATATGAGGACCTGCCCCCGCACATGGCGACATTCATTGCGAAGGTTTGCGAGGCAAAGGGAATTCGCCGCCCTCGGGTTGGAATCATCAATGATGGTGCTCCCAATGCCTTCACCTATGGAAATACCCATCGCAATGCTAGGCTCGTCATCACACAGGGAATATTGAAATTACTCGATGAGCGAGAAGTGCGAGCGGTGGTGGCGCATGAGTTGGGCCACATCACTCACGCCGACTTTATTTTTATGACAGTCGCTCAGATGGTTCCGATTCTGATGTATACCATCTACCGGGTTCTCACGAGCTCCAAGAAGGGGGACAGTAGGAGGGGAAATGCATTAGCCGCGGCTGCAATCGTTGCCTATGTTTTCTATATTCTCAGCCAATACATTGTGCTTTTCCTCTCTCGACTTCGGGAGTATTGGGCGGATCGTTTTAGCGTTGAGATCACGCGTGATCCCCAGAGCATGGCAATGGCCCTTATCAAAATCGCCTACGGGTTTGCTGCCCAGGCAGATGTTGTAGAGAGCGATGATAAAAAGGCGGCGAAGAAACGAAAGGCCACACTCAAGGACCGTTTGAAAAGGCTTAAGGCTGTTGGGGCATTCGGGATTGCGGACTCGACAAGGCCGGGCGCCATGGGATTATATGCCGCGGGTTCGAATGGAATGCCTCCGGCCTCTGCCATGGTTTGGGATTTAGCGAATCCATGGTCCCGGTTCTTCGAGCTTCAGTCCACCCATCCGATGACTGCTAAAAGAATTAAAGCCATCGCGAATCAGGCGGCAGCGATGGGGATACCGATAAACTTGGAGTTCCCTAAGGTCGAAGGAATTGGCTGGGGGAAATTTCTGTTTGAGGTGTTCATTCTGTTTCTTCCTTGGATTTGCACGATCTGTCTTTGGATTGGAAGCGCGTTCGGCGCAAGGGATCCGTTGTCGTTTCGCTATCTCATCGCAGGCTTTGCAATCGGCAGTGTTTTACGCCTGTTGTTTTCTTATCCCTCCGGTCCTTTCAAGAAGAGCACTGTCGCCGATCTTCTTAAGGAGACTAAAGCTTCCCCGGTGCATGCCATTCCTGTCGTTGTACGCGGAAAAGTGATTGGACGAGGAATTCCGGGTTACATTTTTTCAGAAGACTTCGTTATGCAGGACGAGACTGGTTTCGTATTTCTCGACTATGAGGCGCCTATTCCGTTTTTTAACTTTTTCTTCGCGCTCCTTCGCCGTGGAAAGTACCAAGGGCAGAACGTAGTGGTCGAGGGTTGGTACCGAAGATCCCCTATGCCGTACGTGGAGATCAATCGTCTTCGATCCGAAACCGTGGGCGAAGCAAAATGTTATCGCCGGGCGGTGGCACTTTTTGTTTGGACGGCGGTGTTGTTCTTGTCCATAGGGTATCCTTTCCTGGTCCCCTACCTAAGGTAAAGTTGTATACAGCTTGTTTTCGCATCTATCTCTTTCGACACTCTTACGGGAATAGTTCATCTCAACTTATTGAAATTACTATAGCTGCCGGTGGCTTTCGGCTTGCATTCTTATTCCCTACCCGGAGGCTCGACTTATGAGATTCATCCTTGTGCTTCTAGTGGTGGGGGCAGCCATTCCATGTTTTGCCCAAACACCCTTACATCGAAAAGCGGTTCTCGCCGTGTCCCTTTCCCACAAAATGATTTCGGAAGAAGATACAAAGAAAATATCGAACCAAATTATTTCTTCTGTCTTGAATACCAGCGGAGAGATGCCCCAGGAGCAGAGGGCAGTCGTGGCCCATCTATTGAGAAAGATATATCCCCCGCGGCTCATGATCAAGGTTAGGGCACTGCTTTACTACCAGCACTTTACGGAATCCGAATTGGAAGAACTGAACCGCTTTTACGACAGCCCGGTGGGAAAAAAAGAGGCGAAGCTGGCTCCCTTGATGTTTCAGGAAGCCTCGGCGATTTATATGAGAATCGGCCAGAACGCGCTCAAGGAAATCGCTGAAAAATCTCCCGTGCAAGGGGCCGTTGTGAAGCAAGCCGAACGAAAAAGAGTTCACATCGAGACTTTCGCGAAAAATGACCGTTACTGAACCGGAGCTAGTAAAAGGACTCGCCAGGGCGGCGTGATTTCATTCGAGAAAAGAGCCGAAAGGCCTGCTCCCAGTTTCTGCAGGGATCCCGAGAAACGCGTTTCTTCTTCGTCGCTTCCCAAAAGAAGCTTCTTAATCAAACCTTCTCTCTGTCCGGGGTAAGTGACTTCGGTATCTTCCGGCAGCTTTGCCATTTGTTTCGCTTCGTGGATGGCGTCTTCCAGCCCGCCTAGGACGTCCACCAATTTCGCCTTCTTCGCTTGCGATCCGGTCATGACCCGTCCATCCGCGCAACCATCGAGCTCTGCGTCGGTGAGTTTTCTTCTTTCCTTCACCGTGTCGCGGAACTGCTGGTGAATATCAAGAAGCATGGCGGTGAGAAGCTCCTTCTCTTCCGGTTTCATTGCCCGAAGGGGGGTGCCCGTATCTTTGAATTTTCCCGCCTTCAGAGTGAAGCGCTCAATCTTCGCCCAAGTGTAGAGCTTCTCCGTATTTGCGAGCTCCATGATGACACCGATACTGGCGGTAAGAGTCCCAGGGCTTGCGAAGATCTTTCGTCCGCCGAGAGCCGCGTAGTAACCCCCGCTTGCGGCAAGAGGCCCCATCGAAATAATGACGGGGACCTTTTCATCCGCCTTCCTGATTGCTTCGTACATTTCTTGAGACGGACCTACGACACCACCAGGTGAGTTAATCCGAACTATGATGGCTTTTGTACCCTTGTTCTCCAGTTGATCGGTGAGCGTACGAGTAAACGAGACAGAATTTGTGATGATTCCGCTTAAGTCCACGACCGCAACGTGATTTTTGCTAGAGCTTTTCCCGAACCACATCTTTTGGATGAAGGCGAAGGTAAAGCTTGCCAGTAAGACAATGAGGAATATTGAGACTACAGCTCCTAAGACCCTAAGTAGTTGCCTCATTTTCCTTCGGTATCACCCGAGGGAGGTTCACCCGGCGCGCCGCCTTCGGTCTGGTTCGTGCCCAGAGCCTCTTTCAGCTTTTGCGCTAGGGAAGACTCGAGCACATCGCCGAAGCTCGTCTTGGCTCCAGTGCCGCCTTGCTTCGAGTAGTGGCGAATGTTTTCCCGCTCTTCTGCCTTGTGCATCGCTCGAATGGATAGAGAGAGCTTGTGCTCTTTCATGTCCACCGCAGTGACGAGACATTCCATCTCAGCACCTTCTTCTACGGCCTTAAGCTTGTCCTTCGGCTTTCCTTCTCCTTCGAGCTCGGATACGTGGAGCAATCCTTCGACCCCTTGCTCAACTTCGAGAAACACCCCAAAGTCGGCAACCTTAGTTACCTTGCCCTTGACCTTGGAGCCGGGCGGGTACTTATCCGCAACGACTCTCCACGGGTCATTAGAGAGCTGTTTAATGCCTAGGCTGAATTTTTCCGCGGCCTTATCGATGGAGAGCACCATACATTCGATTTCGTCGCCCTTTTTGAACATCGTATTCGGATCGACAGCCTTGTTTTCCCAGCTGATGTCGCTCACGTGCACCAAACCGTCGACACCTTCCGGAACACCGACGAACACACCAAAATCAGTGGTGTTCTTGATTTGGCCCGTGATCTTGCTACCGACGGGGTATTTCTCTGCGAGAATATCCCAGGGATTCGGCTCGATCTGCTTCATACCGAGAGAGATCCGACGGTTTCCCGTATCCACATCCAAGACAATTGCCTCGACGGTATCTCCATCATTCACGAGCTTCGAGGGGTGCTTCACTCTTTGGGTCCACGACATTTCGGAAACGTGAACTAGACCTTCCACTCCGGGCTCGAGTTCCACGAACGCGCCGTAGTCAGTGAGAGAAACCACTTTACCCTTAACCCGTAAACCCACTCGGTAGCGTTCCTCGACGGTGTGCCACGGATCTGGTTGGAGCTGCTTGTAGCCCAAGCTTACGCGCTCTTTCTCTTCGTCGTACTTCAAAACCTTTACCTGGATCTTGTCCTGGACTTTGAAGATCTCGGAGGGGTGCTTGATGCGGCCCCAAGACATATCGGTGATGTGGAGAAGCCCATCAAGTCCCCCGAGATCAATGAATGCACCGTACTCGGTGAGGTTCTTGATGACTCCCTCGGTGACCATTCCCTCTTCGATCTTCGAGAGGGTCTGTTCTTTCATGCGCGCTCTCTCTTCCATCAAGAGCAGACGCCGGGAAAGAACGATGTTTCCACGTTTCTTGTTGAACTTAATGATCTTAAACTTAAATGTCTTGCCGATGTATTGGTCTAGGTTCTTGGTCGGACGAATGTCGACCTGAGAGCCCGGCAAGAAGGCCTTCACGCCGATATCGACGGAGAGGCCTCCCTTAACTTTCGCGACGACCGTGCCTTCCACGAGCTCGTCTTTTTCGCAAGCTTCGCTAATCTCATCCCACGCTCTGAGAACGTCCGCTTTCTCTTTTGAGAGGATCAGGCGGCCGTCGTCATCTTCCACGCGCTCGATATAGACCAAGATATGATCGCCTTGAGCGACCGTAATCTCTCCGCGGTTGTCGTAGAATTCGGCGGCGCTGACTTGGCCTTCCGACTTGTAACCGATGTCGATGGTGACGAATTCGGAATCGACCTTTACGATCTGTCCTTCGACAACTTCCCCTTCTTGGTACTTCGCGCCCTTTTGGCTCTCTTCCAACATTTGGGAAAAAGTTTGTCCGTTCTCTTGTAGCCGTTCCCCGCGATCTTCGAGATCTCTATCCTCGGCGGGGAGCTCCGGAAGTTCTGTAATAGCTAAACGACGTTTGTGTGACAGCACTGATTTTCCCTTCAATTCAGACGAAGCAGTCCCTCGTGACTGTGCTTGGTTCTCCAATGACATCTAAGAATATCTCCATTTATTTGAACGCACTAACCGCAATACACTCGTATAACCGGGCGATTTTAAGACCTAAACTTTTCCCTTAGGGGCCGCTAAGTGTCAATCGCAAATTTCAATTTTTATTAAACCTTTAGGGAGGTTAGCTCTTCTTTGGTGTCTCGCTCTTTTGAATTGGATCGGCTTTGCTAGCCCCTCTTACCATGAAATACACCTTTTTGCTTCTAGGACTCGTCGTAAGTTGCGGAAATCCTTCTACTGAACCCCCTTTGGAGCTAGCGCTTCAACTCCCGATGGCATTGAGGAAAGATACTCCGCGTTATGAGCGCTTCTTAAAAAGAGCCAGTCACCTTACTCTTAAGGTCGAGACAAAAGCCGGGAGTAAAGGGGAGCAGACCTTCCCGGTGGAGGCCTGGGAACACCTGTTCTTAGGGGGCATTGAGTTCCCTCAAGCCCCGGACGATCAGATGAAGGTCTCCGTGAGTCTTTGGGATAGAAATGAACAGGGCCAATTGAGAAAGGATCCAGCCTTAAGGGGAAAGGGCACAGCAAAAGCGGGGGAGGCCACTCTGCGCATTAAGCTTCACCTGGAATTGAGCCCTAAAGAGTACGACTAATCCGAGCTCCGGGAGCGGTTTTTCTCTCCGAATCCAGTTGCTCCTTTTCGTTGAATGGCTTCTAGGAAGAAGGGGCCCATCAATTTTCCGGTGAATACCTGCAGAAGATATCCGTTTTCGTCTCCATCGACCATGATCCCGTATTCAGCGAGCTCGTGAACGTTTTCTACGATTCCGGGAAAACGTTTTGAAATGGTCTCGTAATAGGGGGAAGGCACGCCAAGGAACTTGGCTCCCTGTTTTCGCCAATGCTGTACACTTTCCAACAGGTTTTCGGAGGAGAACGCGGCATGCTCCACACCTGGGCCATGATTCATGTCCAAGTGTTCTTGAATCTCTTGGCCTCCGGTGCTTGGCTCGCAAAAAGGTAGCCGGATCCCACCTCTGGGGCTTTCCAATATTGTCAGGTTTTCTATACTATACGAGGTGAGTCCAAAAATTTTTTCATAGAAGTTTCGCCACAATTCGATCTTCCCGGTCTCGACCAAACAAGTAACGTGATCGATTCTCTGAAAACCCATCGCCTTATTGGGGCGACGGGGTGATAAATCAAATCCCTCCGCAAAGAGATTTCCCTGCCGAGAGATTAGCGTATGCCGAACATCACCGAATGCCGCAATCGCGGCTTGGTGAACCGTACCAGCCTCTTTCTGATAAGACCGAGGAGGCTCGAGTACGGTGGCGCCACGGCTCGCCGCAATTTCCAGTGCTGAAACCGCATCCTCGCACCGAAAAGCAATATTCAAGATGCCATCGCCATGCGCCTTCACAAAAGCTGCTATCGGGTCTGATCCCTTGGTGCTGTGACTCAAGACAATCTGAACTTCATTCTGCACTAGAAGCAGGGACCGTAACTCACGTTCCCGTAACTCGCGCATTCCCGCTTTTTCAAATCCGAGTTTCAAAAAGCTTTCGGCCGCTCGCTCGATATCGGCAACGGCAAACTCCAAATGATCGAAACCAAGAATTTTGAGCGCTTCAAAATTGGACATGGACTTCGGATTTAGGAAAGAAAGGGGGCTGTTGTCAAATCAGGTCGGGTCGGAGCGTTTTGGTTCTGCGGCGGGCTTCCTCTTCACGCCATGTCTTGATGCGTTCGTGATTTCCGCTCAAAAGCACGTCTGGTACCTTGTGCCCACGAAATTCCGGAGGGCGGGTATAGTGGGGGAATTCTAGAAGAGGCCCTCCTGTCACAGAATCTCGCAATGAAAAGGATTCTACTTGAGATGCCTCCGGCGCAAGAGTCCCCGCAATTTGCCTCGTTAAAGCGTCGGCAAAAGCGACGGCAGGGAGTTCCCCCCCGGTCAATACAAAGTCGCCGAGGGATATTTCTTGATCCACCCAATGATCTAAGAAGCGTTGATCGATCCCCTCGTAATGGCCGCAGATCAAAACAAAGTGCAGAGGCTTTGCCATCTCCACGAGCATCTCCGCATTGAGCCTTTGGCCAGAAGGAGAGAAATAGATTGTGCGGAAAGGGTCATTTCCGATCTGTCTTTTGATGTAGTCTAGTGCCGCGACCAGTGGCTCAACACGAAGCACCATCCCTCCGCCACCCCCATAGGCGGCATCGTCCACGCTTCGGTGCTTATCATTAGAAAAATCTCTCAGTTGATAGAGAGAGAAATCGAAAATTCCGGCTTCATGGGCCCGCCCTAAGATACTGGTGGTGAGCCATACTCGAATAGCTTCCGGAAATAGTGTTAGAAAGTGAAAGTGAGGCTTCAAGGCAATTCCTGCAAGTTACGCAAATGAATCTGGCGTGAGGACTTGTCCACGGATTCGATAAAGTGACGCTTCGGCGGAATCAATCTCTCTTGTCCGTCGTAGAGTATTTTCCACCATTGGGAGGAGGGGCACGACTCGACGTTGAGAAACTTTCCTACCGTTCTTTTCTCATCAGTATCGACGATTTCCATGCCGATTAGCTCGTGGAGATAGAAGTTGTTGTCTTCTAACTTGGGAAGGTCGGCGCCTTTTGCAAAGACTTTCTGTCCTCGCAGTGCAATCACTTCCGAATCCGACCCAATTCCTTCCAATTGCATTTTCCATCCCGACGGCATCCAACTCGCTTCCAGAACTTTGTGAGGTGTCTCTCCAATCCAAAGCTCTTCGCTCATTCCAAGAACGGAATCCTGCCCCGAGTGGTCGACGACCACCAAAGCTCCGCGAAACCCATGGGGGCGCGCAATAATGCCTACTTGTACGAACTCCATAAAAAAGTGACGCTAGGCTTACTCTAAAATCTCGAGTACCGAACGCTTGCGCAGCTTAGTTGATACGGCTGAGAGGATGGTGCGCAGGGAGCGGGCCGTTCGCCCTTCCTTCCCGATGACCTTACCTAAATCTTCTTTAGCAACTTTCAGCTCGATGACGGTCGTCTGCTCGCCCTCGATCTGTGCAACATTCACTTTATCTGGGAAGTCGACCAGGGCTTTCGCCATGACTTCTATTAAGCTTCTTAATTCTTCCACGGTCCCCCTCCTTCACCCATGATCGGAGACTTCCAAGAAGAAACGGGGCGCTTTAAGCCTCTTTCGTCTTGGCGGCTTGCTTTGCTTTCTTGGGCGGGGGCGCTGTGGGTGCAGTAGCCGGGCTTGCGCCCTGCCATTGCTTTTGAAGAATCTTAACCCGGTTTTTCACGGAATCGGACATCACGGCGCCCGTACCCAGCCAATACTCCAGACGGTCTCGCTCCACAGCCACAGAACCTTCCTTCACCGGATTGAACGAACCAATATGTTCAATGAACCGACCGTCACGTGCCGCGGTCTTATTTTGAACCACAATACGGAAATAAGGCTTCTTCTTGGTGCCATGTCTTGCGAACCGAATCACTGTAGCCATCTTTAAATCAAGCCTCCGAGCTTGGCGGTAACAATTTACATTTAAAAAACATTCATCAGAGCCGACTTATCGTCGACTCCTCTATCGCGAGACTTACCACATCCCCCGACGTTTGCCCATAGCGCTTTTCGTTAAGCGACTCATCATCTTGCGGGCTTCCAAAAATTGCTTCACGAGTCTATTTACGTCCTCCACTTTTGTGCCGCTTCCCCCCGCAATGCGGCGCCGTCGGCTGCCGTCCAAAACACCGTGATCCACCCGTTCATGGGGGGTCATGGAGAGGATGATGGCCTCAATTTTCTTCAGCTCCGTATCGGGAGGAGTCAAGTGCTTGAATTGTTTGGTAACTTGCCCCATTCCCGGGAGGAATTTTAGGAGGTTCTCAAACGAGCCCATTTTCTTGATCTGTTGAAGATGCAGGTAGAAGTCGGCCAGGGTGAAATCATTCTTTTTTACCTTCTTCGCAAGTTTAAGCGTTTCGGCCGGGTCTAGTGTTGCTTGGGCCTTCTCAGCGAGAGAGAGCAGGTCTCCCATGTCGAGAATGCGCGAAGCTAAGCGATCGGGGTGAAAGATTTCCAGGTCCGAGGACTTCTCGCCAATCCCAATATACTTGATGGGAAGACCCGTGACGGCGCGAACGGAGAGGGCAGCACCCCCTCGGGCGTCGCCGTCGAGCTTTGTGAGAACGAGGCCGGTGAGTGGAATCTTTTCCTGGAAGGATTCCGCGATTCGAACGGCATCTTGTCCGGTCATCGCGTCCACGACCAATAGGATTTCTGCGGGGTTTAGCTCATTCGAGAGCTCTTGGATCTCCTCCATCATCTCGGTATCGACGTGGAGCCGTCCGGCCGTATCCATGATGAGAATGTCCGCGTTTTTCTTGATGGCCTCTTCTTGGGCCATGAGTGCTCGGTCCCGGGCCGAATCCAAAATGGGGCTTTCAAAATTATCAATCTGAAGCGTATCGAGCTGAACCTTCAACTGATCGATTGCAGCTGGGCGGTAAATGTCGACGGACGCCCCGAGAACATTTTTCTTTTGTACCTCCACGAGGTGGCGCGCGAGTTTTACAGCTGTTGTCGTCTTCCCACTGCCTTGAAGTCCGACGATCAGAATGACGGCGGGCGGACGTACCTTCAGATTTAAGGGAGTGGCCGCGGCTCCCATCATGTTCGTCAGTTCTTCATAAACGATTCGAATGAAGTGCTGCTCGGGAGTGAGGCTCTTTTGTACTTCCACCCCGAGTGCTTTTTCGCGCACGGTTTGGACGAAGTCTTTCACCACCTTTACGTTGACGTCGGCGTCGAGAAGGTTAGTCCGCAGTTGCCGGCAGACCTCATCGAGAACTTCTTCCGTTAGTCTCGTTTTTCCGTGGATTGTTCTTAATGTCTCTAGAAGTTTTTCTGTGAGGGATTCGAACATGTAGGAAACCTTAAAGGTACGGCATACCTTTGTGAAGGAAGTTTTTACAGGGCCGGAAATTACTAAGGGGCGATACCGGTTAAAGTATCGCCCCTTACATGGGTTGGGGGTTTACGTCCCCTTGGGGAGGGAACGTAAGCTTTTATAAACTTTTGCCTCTGTAACGATTTATTCAACGCGTTAACAAGTGGCGTCATTTTTAGTACCGATTTGGTGAATTCATGGCAAGGAGAAAGTAAAAGATGTGCTTTTTTTATGTTCTAAATTATTGGTTTTTCGAATTTTTACGTTTTGTTAGGATTTTAAAGGGACGGTCCTGTGAAGGACCGTCCCTTACATGGGTTGGGGGGCTTACACTTCCCTGGAGGGGAAGGTAACTTTCAAAACTCTTTAAGAAGCGCAGTTATGCCCGAGGTGATGTGCTGCGTCAAATTATATTTTAAGAAATATTCGCTAGCCACAAATAGAGGAGCAGGGTGCAGAAATCTGAGAGAGCTAGCACTACCGGACCCGCTGCAATTCTAGGGTCAATTTTTAATCTGTGAATGATGGCGGGAATGAGTTGTCCCAGACCGGATGCCCAGGCCGTACCGAGGGTCACCGTGAGGGTAACGGGCAAGGCAAATTCCCAACTGCGTTGCCAAACGTAAGCGCCCGCGCCGACTAAGAGCCCGCACCCGATTCCCATGCAGAGGGAAATGCTGAATTCCTTCGCCCAGAGAGACTTCTGCGCCGATCGGTGATGGCTTGCGATGACCAGGGAGGCAGTTTGCATCGCGATACTCTCGCTCACCACTAGTAAAATCGGTACGAACGCAAGGGCTGCCACTGCATTGGGTAGCCTGCCGGCGAGAAGATGAATGGCGAGGGCGCAGAGGACGCCGCCGCCAACATTTACCAAGAGCCACGGTGTTCGCTCCATTGCCGATTGAAAAATTCCTTGGCCCATCGTTTCGGCTCGAATTCCCAAAAGCTCGAAAAGCTCTCCGCGAGATCTCTCCTCGAATAACTTGTCTAGGTTTTGCTCCTGACGGCCCAATAGGGCGTGAGCGTGTAGGACCCCTCTAATTTTTCCTTCGTTTGAAAGAAAGGGGAGGCTTAAGAAACGGGATTTGGAAAAAAGGGCCATCGCTTCTCCCCAAGTCGTGGCCTCGTTTAGAGAGACAACCTTTTCGGAGGTAATGTCGGAAACCTTCTCGTAGTCCTTTGCGAGAAGTAAGTTGCGAATGGAAACCACTCCGGTGAGGCGCTCTTTTTCATCCACGACATAAAGATAAACGATGTCACCCCGGCGCCCGCTCTTTCTTACGCTTGAAATTGCATCGCTTACGGAAAGGTGCGCGGGGAGCATAACAAAATGGGGAGAGATCAGTGAGGGCAGAGAGGTCATTTATTGGCCCGCGGTAACGGAGACTCCGTTGGCGACAAGGTAGGGACTCGAGTCGTTCGAGTCGATGACCTCCGTCTCACGGCTCATGCCGAAAAGATCTTTAGAGAGCACTTCGAAGAGGTTTCCGGAGATTAGCGTTTCTTTCACGTTATAGACATGCTTGCCCTGATCCCACCACTCCGCACCTTTCGCGACACCAGAGAAATCTCCGGTCACCGAGTCCACTTGGCCCGAATACCGATGAACCAAGAGATATCGTCCTTGCTCCGCGGCCAGGCGCTTTTTCAATGAATCCCATGTCTCGTCGCCGGGAGAGAGAACCAGACAGTGGGTTCCCACCGTCGGAGTAGATCCTGGGGTGCCAAGGCCATGTCCAGTCGAGTGGAGTTCTAAGGCTTTCGCTGAATATTGATCGAGAAGAAAACTCTTCAATTCCCCTTGGTGAAAGAGAGGCAAAGGATGGGTTGGAGTGCCTTCTCTATCGAACGCGGCGAACCCGCTTCGATCGGTAAGCCAGGGTTGGTCATTTAGATTAAACCGTGGATCCAGAACTCGAGAATTCAAATCCCTCAAAGACCAACGGCCTGTCTTCTCCACCACGGATCTTCCACTCAAGTGGTAGGCAAGCGCGTTCAAAAAGATGTCGGTCACGGCGCGAGGGGAGAAGGCGACTAAGCCCTTGTAGCTCTTTGCCGGGCCGGTCTTGAGATTCTCGAGGACGCTATTTCGGAAGCGGCGAGTGCTTGCGACAATCCGGTCCTGGATGCCCGGTGCAGTTCTGGAAATCTCCGAGAAGTAGTCAAACGAGGTGATTTTTTCCCCTTCCACTCCCATTCCCATCAGACTCCACGAGGCGACCGTTTCTTTCTCGGTCTTATGCGTGCCTAGCGAATTCGCGATCAGGAATAACGAGGAGCCAAGACTCAAATGACCGTCACTCAATCGAAACCGGGTATCTTTGAGCGCTTCTTCGACCATCCACTTCACCCAGTCTTTTTGGGTTTGAAGAGAGATCTGATGAAGGGATTCGTCCCAGATCGCTTGGGGGGCTTCCTTTGCGTTATTGGCAGCAGCGAGAAGAACGAAATTCGGATTTCTGGGAGAAAATCGCGCTATTTCTACAGCTCTTAATGCGATCTCCTTCAAGTCCTTCACTTCCAAGGAGTTGCAAGAAGTAAATCCCATTCTGCCATCACAAAGAACCCGCAATCCAAGTTGGGTTCCCTCATCGGAAGAGGCCAGATGATAATCCTGTTTCTCCAACGTGATTTTCGTCGATTGCCGGTAGAGCCCGCAAATCTCTGCACTCCCTGCTCCTGCCTGAATTGCGTGAGAGAGAAGCTTCGAGCCCGCATCTTCTAACTGCTGGCGTTCTTTTTTGAAGGATTGGACCATGGCTTATCCCTGAACTCCCCCGATGGTCGCACGGCATCGAATGAAAGGCCCGCCGGCATCGACTTTAGCGGGCTGCCCTTTGCCACAATACCCGGCCCCAAGATCGAGTTGAAATTCTTTCGAGACGGCATCTACCGTCGATAAAACCTGAAAGGCTTGGCCGGAGATGGTGGCGCCGCGAAAGATTCCGGTCACTTTGCCCTTTTCAATCCGTAGGACCTTCTGTGCGCCGAACATGAATTCCCCTGTGGCGTCCGCTTGTCCACCCAAGGGGCAATCGACGAGATAACCGTCTTCGGTCGAGGCAATAATCTCGTCGAGGCTTTGTGTTCCCGGCAGAATGTAGGTATTTCGCATGCGAATTAAGGGCTCATCATGATAGAGCCAGGCGCGGGCACTTCCTGTCGGCTCTACTCCAAAATGGGCCGCAGATTCGCGATTATGGAGATAAGAGCTCAAGATCCCATCTTTAATAATCGTGGTATTGCCTGCAAGAACGCCTTCATCATCCACTAGAAGATCGCCGCCGCCATTTACGACTTGCGGAACTTTTCCGCTGTCGCACAGGGTGACGAGTGGACTTGCCACTCGCTGTCCCAGTTTTCCCGCGGCGACGGAGCCCGATAGAACAAAATCGGCCTCTACCGTGTGGCCAATCGCTTCGTGAGAAAGAAGGCCGACCATCGCCGGAGAAAGAATGAGGGTTGCGGTACCCCCTGGCACTTTGGGCGCTTGAAGTAAGTCGACGGCAAGCTTCGCTGTCGCTTCCGTCATCTTATCGATCGATTCTCGCTCGAATAGGCACTCCCAAGTCCCCGTTTTTCCGATCGTGCGATGACCTTCTGATTTCTCTCCCTGCTTTTCCGCAACGGCGGATAGGCGAAATTCATTTCGGGCTAGCTGGGAGAATGCGGAGGCACCGTCGCTCGTTACGACGATTTTGTCTTCAAAGAGTTCCTGGTACCCGCAGGAAGCCGATTGAATGGAACCGGATTTTCCGCGCGTTTTTTCTTCCGCCTGCAGAACCGCTTGAAGTTTCTGCTCGAGGCTCATCGCCTGAAGCGTGTCATAACCGGGAAGCTTGAAGTCACCCCGCGCGAGTTTCACGGCGGGGAGCTTGCCGAGAGTGGCCTTTTTCATCTGACTCAAAGATCGACCGCATTCAATCGCCTGCTTCAAGGCGCGTTCGAGAGCGTTTTCAGTAAGATCCGATGTCGAAGAAAATCCCCAAGCTCCATCCACTAAGACTCGAATGCCGACACCGGCCGTCACCGAGGATCTCGCCTGTTTTACTAAACCCTTTTGGACGCTCAAGGCTTGCGACTGACGTCGGTGGTAGCGCAACTCCACCCAGTGAGGGGAATTGAGCGCCATTTTTTCCATTCTCGATTTAAGATCTGTCACGCGGGTTGCTCCTGCATCTCCAAGAAAAAGAGGCCGGTCCATACGCCGAGAACGGCACTGGTCACCAAAGAAACCATGAGTTTCAGGGCGACTAGTCCGTAACTTGGAATCCACTCCCGGAGCTCATTGCAGGCCGCATCCGATCCGAAGGAGACGGCTAGCATCAAGAGAACGAGCGCCAAGCAGGACCAAAACCGCCGCTTCGCCAGCACTTTTGATTTATGAAGGTACACGGACCACGGCAAGGGGCCTTCCGTCATGACCAGGAACGGGACAAAGAGATAAAGCGCCATGAAATAGAGAAAGGGAAGAAGAAGCGCCACCATTCCCAAAAGCAAAATGACTCCGGTGAGTAGGGAGGTCGGAAAGAGAATCTTCGATTTCGAGATTACCAAGTTTATCGAATTGCCCAACGAGGGATTGCCTCCGGCTCGCGCTTGCCGAAGGGAATCAAAGGTAAGCGCACTACTCAGGAAAGAAGTGATCGCCAGATCCGGAAAAAGAACCGCAGCAATGAGAGGAAGAGGGCCCTCTCTAAGGTTAGGGAAAAAAGCATAAATCGCTTCAACGGAAACCTCCGGAATCTGAAGGACTAGAAAATGAAGCGGGGCTAC
Organism: Pseudobdellovibrionaceae bacterium; assembly: GCA_023250715.1. Lineage (GTDB taxonomy): Bacteria > Bdellovibrionota > FAC87 > UBA2466 > UBA2466 > JAHFAF01. The sequence goes on from JAHFAF010000049.1 coordinate 17,759, forward strand.
GAGAATCACTAAGAGTGACGGACGGAAAGATCGAA
>JAHFAF010000346.1 GCA_023250715.1 Pseudobdellovibrionaceae bacterium
ACGAGTATTCCGTTAGTGTAATTCTTCCGTGCTATAACGATGCGCCTCTCATTGTCGGAGCGATTCAGTCCGTTCTTGCTCAAACCTTTCCCGTTCGCGAAATTCTTGTGATTGACGACCGTTCTTCCGACAATACGAAAGATGTGATTTTGCAATTTGGCGATCGGATTAGATATTTTCGCCAGGAGCATCGGGGGGTCGCCCACGCGCGCAATCTTGGGCTTCGCAATGCAGTCGGGGAACTTGTTGCCTTTATCGACACGGACGACCGTTGGTACTTCAGAAAACTGGAGGTGCAGTGCCGTTATCTGGAGAAAGACTCTTCTCTCGCAATGATTGGAACGGATCAGTCCTATTCCTTCGATTTCCAATCTGTGGTGATTCCGCAGGGAGAGGTATCTCCGACAGTAGTCCCCTTTCAAGATCTTATCGTGAAGAACCGTTTCCTCAATTCCTCTATCGTTATTCGAAGAGAGGTTCTCGAATCCACCGGTGAGTTCAGCACGTTGATTCCTCTTTCGTCGGACTATGAATATTGGCTTCGCGTAGCCGAGTTTTTCAAAGTAGCGAACGTCCCCCTACCTCTCACTTCCCGAATTCGAAGTTGGAACACCTTTTCAAGTCACCCCGAAAAGGCGTTCTCGTGCGGTCTCCAAATCATCAAGGGTTTGGAGGATCGAGGGCACTGGAGGGGCCATCGTCTGCTGAAACAAAAGGCAAAAGCTCTATTGTGGTATTCCTCGAGTCTTTTGAATGATGAGGCAGGTAATAGAGGAAAAGCGTTTCTCTGTTTATTTTTTTCCTGCCTAAATTATCCGCTGCCATTTAAATGCGGAGATACCCGAAACCACTTTGCACGGCTCAGGCGATTCGTTGCACTTGCACGCGGGAATGTTCATGAGAGGATAGTAGCAAAACGGCTAGAAACTAGATAATCTCTGAACCTATGGCAGAACGTATTACCCCCCGGGCAGAGGATTTTGCCCAATGGTATTCCGACATCATTCAACACGCGAAACTCGCCGACCAGAGCCCGGTTCGAGGGTGTATGGTCTTGCGGCCCAATGGCTATGCTCTTTGGGAAGTAGTCCAGCGCGAGCTCGATAAGAAGTTTAAGGAGACGGGCCATCGGAATGCGTACTTTCCGATGCTTATTCCGGAAAGCTTTCTCAAAAAAGAGAAGGACCATGTGGAGGGCTTTGCCCCGCAGCTTGCGGTCGTGACCCATGGAGGGGGCAAAGAGCTCGAAGAGCCTCTGGTGATTCGACCGACTTCGGAAACGATCATCAACTTCATGTACTCGAAATGGATCCAGAGCTATCGCGATTTGCCTGTCCTTATTAATCAATGGGCGAATGTCGTGCGTTGGGAGATGCGCACTAAACCTTTCTTAAGAACGCTCGAGTTTTTATGGCAAGAGGGCCACACCTGCCATGAGACGGATGTCGAAGCACGCAAGGAGACGTTGAAGATGCTCGACGTCTATCTTTCTTTTCTGAGAGATACTTTTGCCATCCCAGTTATTCCCGGCGAAAAAACGCCGAGTGAAAAATTTGCAGGCGCTCTGCAAACCTACTGTGTCGAAGCGATGATGCAGGATAAGAAGGCTTTACAGGCGGCTACTTCCCACTATTTTGGGACTAAGTTCGCGGAAGCTTTCGATATCAAATTCCAAGATCGCACGGGCAAGCAACAATTCGTGAATCAAACCTCGTGGGGAATCTCGACCCGAGTCATCGGTGCCCTCATCATGACCCACAGTGATGATCAAGGGCTTGTGTTACCGCCAAAGGCAGCGCCCCTGCCCGTCGTCATTGTCCCGATTATCATGAAGAATAAGGATAATTCCCAAGTGCTCGAGGTCTCTCGAAAAGTTCACGCTGAAATTAGCAAGAAGGTTACCTGCTACTTGGACGACCGAGAGGAACAGAGCGCTGGATATAAGTTCAATGAATACGAAATCCAGGGCGTTCCCGTTCGCGTGGAAATAGGACTTAGGGACTTGGTAAATGGCATTGGTACGGTTGCACGCCGCGACGGCGTGAAGGTACAAGTGAAAATAGAAGAAATCGCATCTGTCGTGGAAAAGACACTTTCGGAATTTCAAATCGCTCTTTATGACAAAGCGTCGAAGCGCCTCAAGGAAAACACTTTTATCGAGGACGATTATAAGAAATTCCAGGAAAAACTCGAAGCAAATGGCGGTTTCTACCAGATGCACTGGTGTGGCAAGGATGCCTGCGAGGCCAAGGTGAAGGAAGAGACTAAGGCCACCATCCGTTGCGTGCCCTTCAATCAGATAAAAGAATCCGGCAAATGCATTTCTTGCCATGGGCCCTCGGGTGGGCGCGTGATTTTCGCGCGGAGTTACTGATTGCTCGAAAAGCCACTAGTCGTAGCTTTTGCTCCACCTCAAAAACTCACTGAAAAATTGGAAACCTTTGCGCGGGGGATCATTGGCCCTGAGGATCGCCGCCGCTTCGGCAAGTGGGAAGAACGAAAGATTGCTTACTTCGCCGGGCGTGCGGCGCTTCGCCTGGCGCTGGAAGAGGCGGGACTCGAAGGGATAGTCACTCCCGATGGAGAATATGGCTATCTTAAAATCGAATGCGGCACTCCCGTCTTCGGAAATATCTCTCACACGCGGGGGCTCGTGGCAGCGGTCATTTGCAAACATCCCGTGGGAATCGATGTGGAATCCAGTCAAAGAGATGCGTCCCAGGTCATGAAGCGAGTGGCGACGGCGCAAGAGCGCGCTGAGTGGAAGAGCCCTATTCAACTTTGGAGCGCCAAAGAGGCTCTTAGCAAGGCCTTTGGTCTTGGGATGCGTTTTGGCCTTCAGAGTTTCGAAGCGCGCTGGTCGAAAGAGCTCCCTTGGAAAGGCATTGCCCAAGTGAAAGGGCCATTAGACGTAAAAGAGCCCGCCATTTGGCAGGAGGACAAACACGGGTTTCTCATCTCGGTCGCAACAGAAATACAAGCCATCCAAAAAGGTGTGGCTTTACTTTTGGGATCTACTTCCCGAGCGCTTGAAGAGCGAATAGAAATGTGGTCAGTCCCGCGATGGCCGTAGTGGCGATGAGGAATAGGCCATACGACGTGGCCATAGGAAGGGCCTCTGCAGATTGGAAGAGTAAGACCAAAGTCAGAATCGCAATCCAGAGCCCCCAGATGAGACAGAGCGATCGAATCAGATTTCTTCGGGTCATTAGCAAAAGAAAGAGACAGCCCGGTACGGCAAAGGCAGTGATCGATAGATACCAGAGCCGGTAAACACCTGAGGCGCCAGGAGGGGGTAATCCCACCCACTGGAAAGGGATGGTCAGAACCGCCACCCCCGCCGCAAGAAGTAGGAAAAGCCCAAGAATCAGCCGCATTTAAAGATGGTAACGTGACTGGCTTCGGGATGCATTAATAATTGCTGCACACGGGGGTCACATGTTATTGAAAAGGGTGGAAAAAACAGCCGAGTACGCATGAGCAAGCAGATTCTGGTTAATGCCAGTAGTTACGAAACCCGCGTTGCAACCTTAGAAAATGGGGAAATCCGTCAGCTGCATATTGAGCGTGAGGAAGACCGCAACGTAGTAGGAAACATTTATAAAGGTTTAGTGAAGCGCGTCCTGCCCGGGATGCAGGCAGCCTTTCTCGAGCTCGGCCTTGAGCGCACCGCCTTTCTTTATGTCGATGACATCATCGAAGAGCCCTTTGGAACTGATATCGACTACATAGATGAGGAAGAAGGGGATTCTGACTCGGACTCTTCCGAAGATTTAGGCGATGAGTCCTTGGAAGAGGACGAGTCTGCGGATGGAGTTGATGCTCCCGGGGAAAAAGACGAAAAAGAAGATAAGGAAGAGACGGAAGGGGAGATAGATGAGCCTCTGCCCGAAGGAACGAAAGAGGCACGGGCTCCTCGAGATCCGGGAAAGCCTGGCGGGGGACATGACGATGACGGCGAGCCGCCGCCTTCGGACAGGGATCGCGACCGCGAGCCGCCCCACCGTGGCGGAAGAGAGAGAAATTTTGATAGAGATCGCGGGCCAGAGCCTCAGGGAAGAGATCAGGATCGAGATCAAGGTGCCGGACAAGATTACGGTGGCAGAGATCGCGACAGAGATTTTGACGATAGAGGGGACAATCGGGATTTAGACCGTGATCGCCCTCCAAGAGAGTCCTCTAGAGATTCCGGCCGAGAACGCTCGCGAGATTTTGCGAGAGAGCCCGCTCGAGATGCGGATCGCGATTCCAGAGATGTACCAAGGGAGTCTTCAAGGGATTCTCAGGGTCCTGAGGAACGGCCCCGCTATCGTAACGATAGAGACAGGGGCGGGCGGCCTGCGCAACGTTCAGCTCGCGGTGGCGGCGGCGGCGGACGTGGGGGAGATCGCGATCGGGGAGGCCGAGACCGCGGAGGGCGACCTCCAGGGAGAGCCCCAAGTAGAGGAGCTCCCAGAGGGGGGCCCCGAGGAAGGCGTTTTCCAAATCGTCGGCCTCGAGGCAGTGTCAATATTCAAGACGTTCTGAAAGAGGGTCAGGAAATTCTCGTTCAGGTCGCGAAGGCTCCCATTGGTACCAAGGGCGCTCGTCTTACGACCCACATTAGTCTTCCAGGAAGAAATCTAGTTCTCATGCCGACGGTGAAGCATCTCGGAATTTCCCGCCGCATCGAAAGCGATAGAGAACGTCGGCGGCTTCGAGATCTTTTTGTGAAAAAGATTCGCCCCAAAGAGATGGGCTTTATCATTCGTACAGTTGCGGAGGGCAAGAGCCTTCGCGATCTCAAGGCGGATGCGGACTA
>JAHFAF010000347.1 GCA_023250715.1 Pseudobdellovibrionaceae bacterium
CGAGAACGACCGCGTGAAGAAGCTTGGCAAGAAGACCGCGAATGCGGAGCCTCTCTTGTTGGGTATCACAAAGGCATCGCTCTCAACAGAAAGCTTCATCTCTGCGGCCTCGTTCCAGGAGACCACGAAGGTGCTGACCGAGGCCGCTATTCAAGGCAAGATCGATAGACTCCGTGGACTGAAAGAAAACGTCATCATGGGTCGTTTGATTCCGGCCGGAACTGGTATCGACAGCTACCGTCGCACACCTATCCTCGTGCACGAATCGGCGGATAATATAGGAATAGAGTCCCATGGGATAACGCCGGATGCGGACGATATAGTGATAACTCCGTCAGAAGCGAAGCTGTAGACTGAACGACTCTTCGTCCGAAAAGAATAATTTAACCGCTCTTAAGAGGTGGTGAGAAAACTCACCACCTCTTTTTTTATATTCAGGGTCGTACACGCTGTCCCCTAGCAGTGGGAATTTTGCCGCAGCAAGATGGGCACGCACCTGATGGGTAACTCCGGTAAAACACTCCACCTCGACCAGGAATCTGTCGGCCTTCATCTCGATCACTTTGCAGAGCGATTGAGCGGAGTGAGTTTCCCCCCGGGTTTTGTCTCCAAGAGCAGGAACTCCCATCCGAGTTGAATCGCTTGCGAGGTGGGCTAGACCAAAGTTAAGCTCGAAACACTTCACCTTCGGGACCCCCCAACACCAGGCAAGGTAAGACTTTCGAACTTGTTTCTTGGTGAATCGCTCCCGCCACAGCTCATACGCTCGCTTGGTAAGCGCCACAATCTGAAGACCAGAGGTTCCATAATCCAATCGATGGGGAACCAAAGTGGGCTGAGGATTCGGAAATTCATTTTGAGTGAAAGGAAAATTCCAAAAGGCCCAGTGGGTCAGAGTGTCCTTATCCGTGAGGTGAATCGGATGCCCGTGCATTCCAGCCGGCTTATCGACCACGACATAGCCTTCCAGCCTTTCGACTATAGGGACTTTGAGAAGAGAATTTCCCGAGTGCAACTGCTCCAAATATTGCTTCAGTGGCGCCACATCCCAACTCGTCCCTTTTTCCCCTTTTTTCGACCCGGATACCAGCCCCAACTGGATGGCTTCCTCCACTTGAGATTGGGAAAGCTCCGGGAACTGGCCTTTGAGCCATTTATCTAATCGTTGGTTTTCCAAAGCGGAGTGGAATATACACGAATAAGATGGATCCGCGATGGCCAGTTTTTATTGATCAAATCCGCTCCTTTATGCAGACGGAAGGGCTGAAAGAGGTGACCACGCCCCAATTGGTGGAAGCGGGGGCGTTCGAGGCAGCTATTGACTGCTTTAAAGTTGGTCTGCTCGAGCTGCATACCTCTCCCGAGATCGAGATGAAATGGCTACTCGCTCGCGATCGAGAATCCATCTTTCAAATTTGCAAAGTCTTTCGAGACGATCCGACGGAGACCGGCGTCCATCTGAAGGAATTCACAATGCTGGAATACTACCGCGTGGGCGCCACCTACGAGAAATTGATGGATGACATTCAAAGGCTCGTCTGCCTTCTCATCGGGAAAACGTTGAAGTTCCAAGTCATCAGCCTAAGGGAGTACTCCTCCCTCCCCTCGGAAAAATTCTTCAGGCTTCTCGTCGAGAAGATCGAGCCATCTTTCGATCCGGAAGTACCCACCTTCGTAACGGACTACCCCTTGCAGGTTTCGGCGCTCGCGAAAACAGACGGCACGGTCACTCAAAAATTCGAGCTCTATTGGAAAGGGCTCGAGCTCTGCAATGGTTGCACGGAACTCGGAAATATAGAGGAACTTAAGAAGCGGTACGAAATCGAGAGCCGACAAAGACGGGATGAGGGAAAGACCCCCCATCCCCCTCCCAATCGTTTGATTCGAGCTTTGGAAAAAGGACTACCGCCCTCAGCGGGTGTTGCCGTCGGTCTCGATCGCCTTTTCTGGGCTCTCTACGGGCGACTTGTAACAGTCGACTTGTAGCTTCGCGCAATTTACTCGGAGCGGGTTCTCGCTCTCGATTCCGGTCATTACTTCGTCGCTAAAGTAGCACTGACCGCCAGATACGCTGTGATTAAAATACGTACGCGCCGTGCAATTAATTCTCTCGCCTTCGGCCATCGCGAATGTGGTCATTAAGAGAATTCCTAAGATAGTTTTCATATACCCTCCCCAGGCTTGAATCTTATCATGAGATCCCTTCGCTTGCGCTCGGGATACGCCGCGCCTAGGGCGGCTAGTTTTGGCTATAGATTTCGTGGAAATTCTTAAAGATGCCCTTCGCCCGCAATAATCCGTCGTAAGTGCCAGTCTCCACTAGCTCCGCTTTATCTAGGACTAGTATTTGATCACAGGCAGCGATGGTCGCCAGTCGATGCGCAATAACGATGGAAGTTCGGTTTGCTAACACCTCACGGATAGCCCTTATCAACCGCCTCTCTAGCTCACGATCGATGTTTGCGGTGGCCTCATCCAGGATGAGTACCTTAGGATCGGTAATGAGAATACGGGCAAAACTCAAAAGCTGCCTTTCACCGACAGAAAGATTCGTCCCGCCTTCCAATACTTGAAAGTCCAGCCCCCCTCTATTTTCCAGAAGCGGCCAGAGCTGAGCGTGTTGGCACTTTTCTCGAAGAGTGTCGTCGCCAACCCCGCTTCTGCCTAATGTCAGATTCTCACGAAGTGTCCCCTGAAAAAGATAGATATCTTGATGGATCACACCAATCTGTCGACGTAAATCCTGGCGATTCCATTCGCGGATATCCCGATGACCAAAGAAAATGCTGCCACTGTTTGCTTCATAGAACTTTAAAAGCAACCGAACCAGAGTGGATTTTCCGCTACCTGTCGCCCCCACCACCGCCGTGGATGACCCCGCTACAACCTCAAAGGAAACGTTTTTCAGTGCCGGCTGTTGGCGTAAGGGGTAGGTGAAGGAAACCTTATCGAAGCGAATCCCACAATCGCCCGGCATGAGAAAGCTAATCGCCGGAACTTCGCTTTCGGACATTTCTCCTGGCTCTTCCAGAATTCCCACGACCCGTTCGGCAGAGGTCGCAGAGGAAAGAAAAGTATTGTATTTCTCGATGAGGTCTCGAATTGGCTGGAAGAGATTGCGAATGTACCCAAAGAAGGCGACGAGCATTCCAAGCGAGATCTCGCCTTGAATCACCCAGTAACCGCCCAGCCCCAAAAGAATGCCCATCGTTAAGCCGTTCAGTGTGTTTGTTAAAGGCTGCACCCTTGCAAAAAGCTCCAGGGACGCCATTTGCGCCGCGTTGTGGCTCTCTAAGATGCGATTGAATTTTTCCGAACGTTCCGACTCAGCTCCCAAGCGCTGAATGGTGCCAATTGCACCAATGTTTTCTCCTAAGAAGGCATTAATCTCGGAAAGCCGGGTTCGAATTTCTCGATAAGCCAAAGCAAGCCGGCGGCCAAAAACATGAATCACCAGAAAAACGGCGGGAAAGCTAAACAGAACAGCCGCAGCGAGCCGCCAATGGACCCAGAACATGGCAAAGAATGTTCCGAAGATAATCATCACATCAAGTGCGATGACGGAGAAGGAAGCCGTAAATAGCTCACTGAGGGATTTGATGTCGTTGACGACACGGGTGAGGAGCCTCCCCGTCGGATTCTTATCGAAATAGGGGACAGGCAATCCCAATATTTTAGAAAATAACCCTAGCCGCAAAGTGTGGGTCACCCCTTCCCCCGCGCACTGAAAACAATAAGCCTGAAGAGACTCGAGAACCGTTTTCAGGAGAATGAGTATGAGGTAAACCACGCCTAACTGAAAAAGGAGGCGTGTATCTCCTCGGGGGGCAATCGCCACATCCACGCCCTTACCCAGAATGACCGGTAGTGCGATTTCAACAACTGTCGACGATAAAATAGCCGCGACCCCTGCAATGAACCAGGATCGGAAGGGTTTAAGTGAAGGCCGGAGACGCGCTAAAGTGGCACCCATCGTATTCATGCCGGCGCCTCCACCTCTCGCTCAAAATAGGATCTCTCCTCTTCCCTCTGGCTTTTTTCCCAAAGGCGAGCATAGAGAGGTTCTCTCGCCATAAGTTGCGTGTGAGTTCCTTGCCCAGCCAACTTCCCGGAGCGAAAGATCCAGACTTCATCCATCTTCGGCATGACCGACAGACGATGCGACGCAAAAAGAACCGAAAGCTCGGGGTAGGCTCTGAAGAACCTTTCCAAAATTTTTGCCTCGATAGCCACATCGACGGCGGAAAGGCTATCATCGAGAACCAAGAGATCCGGCGCTCTCACCAAGGCACGCGCCAGAGCGAGTCTTTGCTTTTGTCCGCCAGAGAGATTCACCCCTCGCTCTCCCAACTTCGAATTGAGTCCCTTCTCAAGGCCCAGGATCTCCTCCGCAACGCCAGCAACTTCGAGTGCACGGAGCTGCTTTTCTCGCGACACGGAGGCATCCAATCCAAGCACCAAGTTTTCCGAGATGGTCTCGCTAAAAAGAAAAATTGGCTGCTCGACACTTGCAATCTGTCGACGTAATTCTCGCGAAGGAATCGAGAGAATATCTTTTCCATTTATAAAAACTTGGCCGGGCTGCGGCTCGTAAAGGCGTAAAAGGATCTGAAAAAACGTGCTCTTGCCGCTCCCCACTGGCCCGACAATCCCCACCTTCTTTCCCTTCTCAAGTTGCAAGTTCTCAAGATTGAGTGCAAAGGACAGCCCACCTCCTGGGTACTGGAACTTAAGATTGGAAACCTCGAACCACGCCTTCGACGCGGAAGGGGACGCAACCGAATAAGCAGGCACCACTTC
>JAHFAF010000348.1 GCA_023250715.1 Pseudobdellovibrionaceae bacterium
AAAAACAGGGGAAGCCCCCATCTCGTAAGACATCCCCGACTCGTACCGATCTACACGGAGATTGGTCGAATAATTGAAGGTTTTCGGAACCAGCAACATTAATACAGCCACGATCGCGATCCGCTCGACGGAGACTTTTACTTTGAACTCACCCGAATGAGTAGGAAACGCGGCAATCACCATGATAAATACTTCATAAACTGCTGCACGACTGCCGGTTAAAGCCAAAAACGCCAAGAAAACGAACACGGTGAGAATCAATAGAGAGCGCTCCGCAATCGTCTTTCGCTCCAGGCGATTGTAGGCAACCAAGGAGATCGTCATCAAAACCAAAGGCTCGATAAAACGGGAAACATAACGAGTGAAAAAGTTCAGATGATCACCCGTCATCGTAGAGCCGGCAAAGCCAACGAGATAGTGATGTGCTAGGGCGATAAGTGATGCGGCAATGCAACCGAAACCGGCAATCGAGAAGAAACGTGTATCCGAATAAAAGACCTCTTTGATTTTTCGTCGGCCGGCTAGAATACTTCCCGAGGCGAGTCCCACAAAACAGCAAACCGTACCTAAGATCACGTAGGTTAAAGTATCGTTTATGGTGTTGTAAGTGGTGCGAGAGCTTAGAAATAACCAATTAGGATGTAGGAATACCGCAATGAGGCGCAGTTCAATAAAGACCAGCACTACGATCGAAATCATTCGAGCGGACGGGTAACGACGAGTGAACGTCCCATTTACTATGTAAAGGACGCTGAATAAGACCTCCGCGAGGAAAATGCTCAGACCGTCAATGTAAGGGTGATCGGGCTGCCACAGGTAGATGCCAAGAAGCAGAAAAGCAAAGAAAAGAGTTGTGGCTCGAAAAAGGGTCTCGAAATGGATCGTTAATCGCATGAGTCCAACTAAAACCGGTCCAAAGACTGTCTCTGCAAAAGAGATTTTGGCAAATCCTTAAGCAAAAGTTTGGCTGTCCGATAGAGGATGGCCTCAGCGGTTCCCACAATCCTCATCGTAGAGCGAGTAAGGACACTTTCTTTTTTTCCGATCACATTCATGTCAAAGGGACTGGACTGAAGAAGGAGGCGTTTTGGGTCAAAAGTAGCGTCCTTTTCCTTGATGCACTCCACCACGAGGGAGTGGTGCTTATCGGCATCGTGCTCTTTCGCTCGGAGAAGCCGGTGCTCGGAAATCCGGGATTCATCAATATCCATTCGGGCAATGTCGGTAAATCCATAACGGGTCAACAGGCCTTGCATCATTTCCATGTCGTAGCAGAACATGTGACCATAGGCGGCGGTCACGCCCCGGAACTCGTGATCGATAATATAATTGTCATAGCCGGGCGAGATGATGAAGTTGACCATCGCGTGTCCCAGCCCCAATGCATCGCTCACACTCGAGCCATCTTCCATTCTGTACAGCGCCATCTTTTCCCGATCGTTGTGCACATAGGCTTCGGCAAGTTTTCGAAGATCCGGAGTGAGGAGTCGCAAGACTCCGCCAGGTTTTAAGACTCGGTTAATTTCGTAAAATACTTTTTCAGCTTTAGCGCTGGGAACATGCTCAATCATGTGGGAGCAAAACACGACTTCGAAAGACTTGTCGGCGTAAGGGAGATCCCAGGCTTGCTGAACTTTAAGCCAGCCTTTTCTATGATCCGAAACGCACCAGCCTTCGAGGGGCTTCCAGCAGGCTCCCGCACCCAAGTTAAGTTTAGTGGCCTTCGGTTTTATTCTTTTCTGAAGCATCGTTTTTATCGCATTGTGAAGAGAACACTAAAGATAAGGGAAGGGCGGAGTGCGGTCAATGTCCCTGTCGTCCTTCACGAGGGCCCTTCTGAAGGTTTTATCGCCCCGCGCGTAAGGGAATCATATTCTGTTCGGAAATGGTGAGCGCTTCCAAAGGAGGGAAGGTGACTACCTTGCGGAGCGACTTGGACTCGCCCAGAACGTACATGCTTCGATCCTCGTCGGGAACTATCCCAAGGTGAATCAAAATTCCCCGAAACCCATAGACCTTATATCTTGATTTTAGAAGGCGAAAGCTTTCTAAGGGAGTATGAAAAATATATTCAATGCGCCAAAGGAAAACGAATTTCATCAATCCTGTCTTGATAATACGAAAATACCCGCCACGCTTGTAGTCTTTTACCCTGCCTTCTTTGATGTGCTTTCGATCTTTTAAGCCCTTCCAATTGCGTTTACGGTAGAAATTCAAAGACGCTTCGCGCATGATCTTATGTTGCCAGAGTCTGGCATGCGCAAGGGAGCTTTCCGCAACGTTGCGGTAGTGCTCGTGAGAACAGGCGTCGTTGTCGGAGATCAAGAGGAGGTATGCTTCCTCTTCGTCGATAGATTTTCCGATCAAACCAAGGTTTCGAACATACTCGTAACCTGGAGTTCCAGGAAGTGCTTGGAAAAGATTTGGACTGATCCGCTCGTGGGCTGGGTCGTCGGTGATCTTTTCTGTGATCTCATTCACGAAATCGATGGTTTCCCTTATCGTGTCCTCGTTTTCGCCGGGCATCCCGAGTACTAGCTGGATGATGGTGTACATTTCCCTCTTCACCACCTCATTCAACACGCGTCGATTCTGCTCGAGTGTGGCGCCCTTTTCCATGACCTTGAGCATCTTAGGACTTCCGCTCTCGATTCCAAAATACATTGCCGTACAACCAGCCTCTTTGAGACGCGTAATGATTTCGGGATTTCGATCGATCGTATGTACACGGACCCCTGCGACGTGAAATAAAATATCTAGGGGCTTGATGGCGGTTAGGAATTCATCCACCTGCCTCATGTCGGATCCAAAGTTTTCGTCCGCTATCTGAAAGAAGCCAACATTCCATCTGTCTTGCATGTACTTGATCTGTTCCACCAGATTTCGCGAGGGTATGGCGCGGTACCCCTTATCCCAACGGTGACAAAAAGTGCACCGGGCGACGCAACCCTTCGATGTCATGATGGTCGCGGTCTTCTGCCCTAGCCGGTGGGGTGCATACGCCCTCGGATCCCGTGAAAAATGGGGAACGTCCATGGCGTCGGTAATAAATCGGTTGATGTCTGAATATTTCTCCAAAAACTCATAATTTGGCTGACGCAGGCGAGCTTTTTCGACAGGAGCCTCAAACCCAGTCATGCGCATATCTTGGTTTTCATCCAAAAAAGCGAGGCCCTTTATATTTTTGAGATCTTCGTTAGGTTCGAAGTTTCGATATTTCTCAAAGTGCCGCATCAAGTTCAACAGGGGGCGTTCCCCTTCTCCGATGACACAGAGACTGATCGGGCATTTCCGGAGTACGACTTCAGCGCTCGCGGCAAGGTTTCCCCCCAAGATGATACTTGTTTTTGGAGATACTTTCTTTACCGCATGGCTTAGTTCTTTCACATAGCGGTAGGCGGTGGAAACGACGGCGCTAATGCCCAAAATATCTGGTTGTTCTTTCTTGAAGTACTCCAACACCTGGTCAAAGTTTGGTCTGAGTGCGTCGATGTCATAAAACTTAGGCGAGTACCCTTCTTCCATTAAAGTATCTATAAGACTCGTAGAGCCAAGAGGCGGGAAGCTAGTTGGAACGGGCCGAATCGGGGTCGTACTTAAAATGAAATTTATTTCCATTTTTTCCGGCATCCTATTTGAGTCCCGTTGATAGCCTTGCAAAAGTGTAGCGGCGGCAACTTTCCAATTCAACTAAAAGCAATCTTACGAGGAGAAATCCGTCGATTTTGTTGCAACGCAGAACTCCAATCTGGGGGCCAACGAGAGCGGGAATTGTCTGGGGTAGATTTCAGTTTCAATCTCTTAAGAGCCTATGTTAATTTCACGTTTCAAGTGGCATGGGGTTGTTTCTTTTAGATTATCATTTAGCTCTCGTGTGAAGGGCGATGGTGATTTGCCAGACTGTTCGCTAGCGTCGATTTACTGATGGGGGAATAAAATTTGGCAACTGATTTCGATTCTCAGCCCACGGGCGTGGCGGGGTCTGACCGACCCAATGAAATGAAGGAAGAAGTCGACTTCAAGTCAACTCTCAAAGATGCTTGGGAGTTACTCACCCGTCGGAAGCGCCTACTTTTAGTCACGGCAGCCCTGGCGTTTTCGTTTGCTGTCTCAGACTATTTCTTTTATCCGTCGTACAATATTTCCGGAATTTTATTCTTTGATACCCAGTCGAGTAACACTGGATTGCGCGCTTTATTGGGCTCGCTCGACATGATGGATCGGGGCACCCCCTCCGAGGATGCGGAAGATCAAAAATACCTCTTAGCTTTGGAGTCCACGGAATTTGGGCGCCTATTTAGTGAAGCGGTGATGAACGATGCCGACTTTCAAAAATATCAGGCCGTATTTCGCCAGCCAACCAATGCTTATCAGCACTTAAGAAAATTAGTGAATTCGTTGTTTGACGAAGAGAAGAAGGAGAAAAAATTCTCCGCCCCGATGCCGATAAAGGTGGGATTTCTAAAGCGTGGCATCTTGAGTGTTACCTTCAAGAATGCCGACCCAGATATCGCGATCTTTCTTGGGAATCATTACCTTAAGAGCGCCGCAAAGCTCTTTTCCCTTCGAGAGAGTATCAAGATCCAGGAAGCGAAAGACTATATCCAAGCGAAGATCGAGCAGACCATTAAAAAAATGGAGAGTAACGATCGAAAGATCGTGGGAGTTACGACGAAAAACGCCTCCGTTTCCTACCTCGCTTCACCCTCTGCTTTGGGGGAGAAGCTGTTGGACTTAAGGGAGCAGATCCAGCGGTCGGAGTTTACGTTCGAGCAAAATAACAAAGTCATTG
>JAHFAF010000050.1:0-12679 GCA_023250715.1 Pseudobdellovibrionaceae bacterium
CTCCGTCTGCGCACATTAGAGTTTACCGCCGTCTTCGCTCTTTTTTCGGCGAATGTGTGTTGGGGTCTAACCCACTCCGTTTCGATGAGCGTTCAAACCGACTCCCGTCGTGGCTCGCTTGATATCGCTGATCTGAATCGCCAGTTCGGTACGAGCCAAGTTTCGGAACAATTTAGCCATAGGATGGAGGGCATTTTAGATAGCGTTGCCACCCAGGCTTCGGTCGTCATTGTCCATCCCGACTATTCATCAGTCTTGGTGCGAAATAAGGCAGGCATCGAAGCGCCTCTCTCGACTCAAGTGGGGAGTCGCAGCGAGTTTGTGATGGATCTTGGAGCCGATTGGGCTAAGGGCGCTAACAGTGCCTCTCTCGGGTGGCGCGGAAACGTCAACGGAAGCCCATTCTTCTCGAATCTCTTTCGTGGCGCTTATTCCAGAAGTTTTTTCTCCCAAGCGACCTCAGTCGGGCTTCAGGGTTCTTATCTATCTCAACGACAGCCAGAGAGTTACTTCGTCGATCGTGATTTTCAGACGAAGGCCCGACCCCAATCGGTAAACGCTTACGAAATCGCCTTTCTTCTCGATCAGATTTTGTCAGAGAAGTGGAAGATGAGAAATAGAGTGGGTATTTCCCAGCGAATAGAAGAGAGACCTCGGAACTATTTTCTTTCCTCCCGACATGCTTATGCGCTAACAGACCGTCTCTTTGCCGACTTGCAATTGACCTACGCTGATGAATTGCGATCCGAGACACTTAAGAACGAACGTGGTTATTTTCGAGCGTACGGCGCTAGGGTGGGACTAAGCGCTGAAATTTTCTACGACCTCGTTGTCAGCGCCTCCTATGGAATCCTTTTCGAAAGAGAGCGAGACCCTCGTATCGAAAGGGAAGTTGAGGTCGCAAGCGACCAGTACGGCCTGGGAGTCATCTATAGCTTTTCTCAAGTCGAGTTTGAGGCTCGTGCGGGCTATGTCGTGTCGAACACGAATATTAGAAACCTAAGCCTCTCAGGAGGCGCCACATGGCGATTGTAAGACATCCCATATTCATTGTGTTCGCTCTCGCACTTGTCGCGGGCTGCGGTGTGAATCGCAAAGTTGTGCTCTGGGAAGGTAAAGTATCGCCTTCTCCCATCACACCGGGTGGATCGGGGGAAACTCCGTCCTACTTTGCGGGTTCCTTTCCAACTACGGACAATGCCAATGTGACTTTGGACACGCTTCGGGACAAACCAGTAGTTCTGGTGTTTGCATCGGACACCTGTGACATCTGCCTTCGCGAGGCCGAGGCATTCCGGAACGCTCTAAAGAATCCGAATTCTTCCCCCAAAAAAGTCGATCTCCTCACCGTTATGGTGGGGGCAAAACCTCAGGATGTAATTCAATGGAAGAAGGAAAACAAAATACCCTGGAGGGTTGGCTGGGACGGGACACTCGCTCTTTACAATAGCTACTGCGGAGGCGCTTCAGTTCCTTGTACGCTGGTGCAAACCCCTGAAAAGGGAATCGTCTATCGACACATCGGTGAAAGCCAAGTGGAAGAGGTCCGCAAACTTACCGGAGATTGGGAATGAAATATTTCTTTAGAGTCATTTATTTTGTTTTTCTACTAGCGCCAGCTCTATCCGTTGCCCTTCCGGTCGATGGACTTACGGATTTGGATGGTCAGGGGGCGAAACTGAATCATTCAAAAAATACAGAACTTGTCGTCTTCTGGGCCACTTGGTGTCCGACATGCAAAGAGAAATTAACGGGACTTCTCCCCAAACTGAACGAGGAGAAAGATCTCGCTGTAATCACGATAAACACGGATAAGGACGCGGATCGAGTAAAGCATTATCTTCAGAAAGAGGGAGTAAGGTTGCCCGTACTGTGGGACCCGTCTCGCGCACTTCGAAAAGAGCTCAAAGCGTTTTCCGTTCCCCATTGGGCTGTTTATAAAAGAGCCGGTGTCGATAAGGCGTGGAGTCTCGTTGATTCGGCGCCAGCCTTTGAATGGGATCGCGTGGAGAAAGCGATTAAGATGACTTCTTCGTCGGTTGGAGGATGAGATGCTGAGCGCGGTTTTTCTTACTCGGGCTTTCGGAGTCTTCGGCACTGGCGTTCTCGCCTCCTTAAGTCCGTGCGTATATCCGATGCTCCCCATCACTCTGGGATTCATTGGAAAGCAAGCGGACGGACGGTCACGTAACGCTGCAATCTGGTTCTACACGCTAGGGCAAAGTCTCGCGCTGTTTGCGATCGGAATCATCGCTGTACAACTTGGTGAGACGCTAGGATTTTCCTCCCAATCGGCTTGGGTTCAAGTTCCCATTGGGTTGCTCCTGATTGGCTTGGGCCTTGTATCCTGGATGGGCAAGCTTCCTGGGCTTGCTTCCCGGTGGAACCATCTGTCAAACACCGTAACGGACGGGGCCAGCAAACGAGGTTTGGCGGGAGCCTTCCTCCTCGGAGTGAGCGCCGCCTTAGTGGCATCGCCCTGCACAAGTCCCATCCTGGGTGGCGTTCTAGCGCTTCTGTCCACCTCATCGAGCCTGTTCGAGGGAATGGTGTTGATGTTTCTGTACTCGGCTGGGTTTTCGCTCCTATTTCTATTCGCGGGGCTGGGCGTACTGAAGGCAAGTCGATTCCCGCGTTCCGGCCCGTGGTTAGCGAGAGTTCACGGACTGAGTAGTCTCCTTCTTGTGGGCGCCGGACTGTATTACCTCAGCCAACCTCTTGGCCTATGGTAGAAGTATTTTGAGACGTTTGATTTTTTAAAGGCAAGGACGGATTTCATGAATGACAAATTACGGATCTCACTTTTTTCGCTACGGGTTGGGGTCTTTATCGTGCTGTTTTTCTGGACTTTGGACAAGTTCGTTCGTCCCGATCATGCCGCAGCCGTTTACGGAAACTTCTACCTCATCTCCGGTTTGGGGCCGGTAGTGATGAAAGTGCTTGGTGCCTTGGAGCTCGTGCTAATTTTCGGATTTCTAATCGGTCTCAAGAAGCGGTTTACGTATGGAGCAGTTCTCATGCTTCATTCGATCTCAACGCTTTCCTCCTACAAACAGTACTTTCAACCATTCGAGAAACTGAATTTACTCTTCTTCGCGGCGTTGCCTATGCTGTCGGCATGTTTCGCGCTTTATCTGCTTCGCGACCAAGACCGGCTACTGACCGTATCCTGACGTAAAAGGCGATGGAAATTATTTTGACCCCAACACCATTAATCGTTTTTTAAGCTCCAGTACGTCAGGCATATCGATCGAGCAACCACCGTCTGTTCCAGTCGATGCTCCGAAGACAATCGCCTCTTCCATGAGAAGCGTCGGTGACGAGTATTTCTTATAGGGACTGTCGTCCGGTAATGAATCCTGGCATATTTTCTCGAACTCGATGCCGGCTTCCCTTAAGCGCTGTTCCGCCAGCTTTGCGTTCGGGCACCCCTCAAAATAGACCAGCCTTAATGTTTTCATATGATCCTCATCCCTTCGGACATTCCAGTCACTCGGGATTCCTATAAAATGCCGACCGCAATCGTAACATCCACGTGGTACCCACTTACCTGGGAGACTAGAGTCCCCGATTGATTCAGATCACCAAGGACATCGTATCGATACAGCTGAATGACAGGATAGTGGGGATCAATTCGAGATGGGGATACGATCATAATCCCGTAGGCGACATGATTGAACCCGCTTTCTCTTGCGCTGCCATACAAATACTCGTTGTGCCGTCCGTCTCCCCAGCCGAGGGTCGCAAATAGCTGAGGCTGGATCATCGGCTTTTCGTTTTCGATAAACATTCTCGCCAACGTTACTCGCCCGGTGAGTTCCAGATAGTGTCCCCCATGTGCCTTGATGTCTTTAGAGTAGGCGAGATCCATCTGCCCCCAATATTCCTGGAGGTTAGGAAGAAACGCTTCAATGCGAGAAGTCCATTCCCAGGAGCTTTCGCGCGCGTTGCGTGCGGTGAGAGGGCCACTAGTCTTTAGAAAGGGGCGATCGGAAACCGTGTTGATCTTGGTGCGCGCGCGTATCACGTCCGAATAAACAAAATCGGTTAGCTCAAGGCTATTCACGAAAAACTGAATGCGGTGGTCGAAAAGCCCAACGTAGAGGGCGGGACTCGCCTGAACACCATCGTAAAGCCGAGCCCCTCTACGAACGACATCGTTCGAAAGCTTTGCTCCGACCGCGAGGGAGAAAAACTTTCCGTCATACGAAAGAGCGTTGCCGCATAACAACCCTATGAAAAGAAATAAGAGCCGCGCTGACGATTTCATACGTCGATGTTATCATTGCTATTATGTATGCGAGAATCCTTATCTTTTTTACACTTCTCACTTTTTGTTTTCTCGCGGATGGCGCGCGCTTCCAAAGCTCGGAGCGGCGCGTTCATTTAATCGAACTCTTTAGCTCTGAAGGATGCAGTAGTTGTCCCCCCGCGGATGAATGGTTGGCTAACCTTCGAAAAGACCCAAGGCTCTGGAAGGAATTTGTGCCCGTTGAGTTTCACGTAGATTATTGGAACCGTCTCGGTTGGCACGATCCTTTTTCCAAGGCGGCATTCACGTCTAGACAGAACAACTTCGCATCCGAATGGGGAAGCCGAAACGTGTACACACCAGAGTTTGTCCTAAATGGGGAGGAATGGAAGACTGGGATTCTTGGCGGTCGGCGCATTCCCAAACAAGAAGAAACCCTCGTGGGAACTCTCACCGTGATCGAGGGTAAGAATCGCAATTTCGAAGTTAGTTTTCGACCGAAGATTTCTTCAATCCAATGGATGGCAACCGGTGTGTTACTTGGAAACGGGCTTGTTAGTAAAGTCGCCAACGGTGAAAACGGTGGTCGAACTTTGTCTCACGAATTTGTTGCGATGAACCTCGTAACAAAGCCCATGAAGAAATCCGCGGATGAATACGTGGCAACGTTGGACCTCAGTGGTTCCCTTAAGACCGAACCGAAGTCGATCGGCGTAGCTGTGTGGGTGTCGGACTCCCAAAGTCCGCGCCCGACTCAAGCGGTGGGGGGCGACCTTGTTTTGAGTTCAGAGAGGCAGTAGGCGCAGGCTTTATCATTCATTCCTCCTTAATAGGCTAGGATCAAAATCCTACCGACAACTTCGGAAGTACCAATTAGCCATCTCGACTTCGTAACTGATCGTTTTACAAGCAGACTCGCACGCCATCGAAAGCCCAACGATAGGTCTTACCTTTTTCCGCGGCGAGATGAAGGCCGCCATCTGAAAACTTGGTTGGAGCAGGGCTATTCCCGCAACCAGCTATAATCTCAAGGGGCGGCATTTATCTGCCGCCCTGCGAGCCGAACTTTTGGGGGCGATAACTGATGCAAAAAAGAGCGGTACCAGCTTTGAAGAGGCTTGCCGAATATTGGAGCTCAATCCCCGCGCCGTTTATCGCTGGAAAACTGGAATAGCGAAATCGGCGCAACATGGCGGGGGAGGTGGGAAGAATCGAATCACCCCACTCGAAGAAAAAAGGATTGTTTCGCTCGCCAAAAAATTTCCGGCATTGAAATGCCGCCGCATCGCATATGAGTTAGAGAGAAAGAGCCTTGCTTTCGTCGGTAAAACGAAGGTGGCGGAGGTTTTGCTCAAGCACGGCCTCAACCATGAATTCGTTCGGGGTAAGAAAAAAGATCTCGTTCCGCCGGCCGAGCTCCTGCTGCATGAACCCTGGGCCCCGAATCTGCTGTGGGGAATGGACTGGACCTACCTGAAGATCGCCGGCGATTTCTGGTTTCTGCTGGTGATTGTCGACTGGTACTCGAGAAAGATCGTCGGGTGGGGGCTGTTTCCCCAAATCACCCGCTTTGAAGTCGTTGCGACGCTGACTGACGCTATAGCCGCTGAAAACGTCGACAAGCTCCCGCCTGGGGCAATGAAGCCTCGCATCGTCGCAGACCACGGCAGCGCCAATACAGCAAGCTACACACGGGAGAATATCGAGGTCCAGGGTCTCGAACTTTGGCTCTCAGGTGTTGGCAGAGCAACGGGCAACGCCAGGACCGAGCGAACAATCGGAACCCTCAAGCGAGAAGAGATCCACTTGCAGGAAGAGTACCCCGATGAAAAAGATGGGCGAACTCGAATTGGATCCGCGATCCGGGACTTCAACTTCCGACGACCAAACGCAGGCAACGGCGGCTTCGCCCCTTGCTCCGTACACATCCTCGGAAGAAAATATTTACTTGATCGACGTTTAACCGCTCGACAATCGACCCAAGCGAGGAGAAGAAACTTTTGGGATCAGGAAAGCCCATGCTGAACG
Organism: Pseudobdellovibrionaceae bacterium; assembly: GCA_023250715.1. Lineage (GTDB taxonomy): Bacteria > Bdellovibrionota > FAC87 > UBA2466 > UBA2466 > JAHFAF01. The sequence continues at coordinate 6,281 of JAHFAF010000050.1, forward strand.
GAGATCATATCTCGATCTTTTGGGCCACCTCTGTCACCCCTGCCCGGACAGGACAATAAGAAGAGCGGCCCCTACCAATGTGACTAGTCTGGTCTCATTCACGAGATTCCCTTCGAACTATACCCAGCTGAGAAATTAGGGCCTGTTGGGCTACTCCGCATCTGACGCTTTTCTGAAGATTGCTTCAGACTACTAGCTATCCCCAACGCGACGGCTAAAGTGACCACCAACAAGAGATATCCGACCATCAGCGTGGAATAGGCGTAGGCATCATCTATATCCCCGAAGGGCGAGCCAAGCGCGTTATCTGAATCAATAACTAGAGGAGCATCCATTTTCATTTTCCCCTGATCCATCGACTATTAATCCGCCATAACTTTCAGCCATACTTTTACAATTGGTGGTTCCGATTTCTCGCGTTCAAAACTCAACTGATAGAAGTCACCTGGTTGGCTCTTTGAGAGAAGAATATGGCTGCTGTCCGAGGTGATGAATCGGTACTCCTGGGAAAATGTATTCTTCGCCCACTCCCCGAATTCATTCCAACTCATCGGACACTTGAATTTCCAGACCCATTCCCGGCTGGAGGGAGAGGAGGGATTTTCTGAAAAAGAAAGGATTGTTGCACCTGGAGGAATGCTTTGCCTCTTGATAGCTTCGGGACTGAATCCGCTGTTTTGCGAAACAGAAAAATAGAGAGTAAATCCAACCACCACGAAACTTCCGATAAGTAGGCTTACCCAGTAAATGGGTTTCATATCCCTTTCTTTCGTTCGCGTGGCATGATCCCTCCATTCGATCTCTCAGCAGCAATCGGAAGTCTTGCCTGGAATTCCGATTTCGGTTCCACACTTTTCGCACGTTGTTTCGCCACTTGTGATGGCCAGTAACCCATGACATGAGGGGCATCGCCAGTTGAGCATCGTGAAGGCGACCCAACCAAGAGCCAACGCACCCCCGACCAAAAGAAGCACTCCGGCATTCAATAGAAAACACAGAAAGGTTAGAAGAACCGATGCTGGAATCAGCGAAAAAGAAATCAACTTCTGCCTGTATCGCCGACGACGCATTTTCTCCTTCACCTCTTCGGAATTCATATAGGCTTCCACCCTGTCAGCGGAATTCCTACCTCCTGTGCGAAGTCCGTGATCTTCTTTAGGAGAGCGTCTCGTGTCTCCCGAAATCGGCCCAACCGGGTCTCATCACTTCCTTCCTTGCCCGCCGGATCGGGCAGAGGCCAATGGATTTTCTGTGCTCGCGACACCATCTGAGGGCAGACTTCCTCCGCGCACAGGGTGATGACATAATTCAAACTGGCGATAAAGCCAGGCTTCAGATGGTCATAGTCTTTTGAGTAATGCTTGGAGATGTCGATTCCAATCTCCTGCATCGCCTTGATTGCGAGGGGATTTACCTTCGACGGTTGGGAGCCGGCGCTTTCCACTTTAGCCGAGTCGCCAAGCATCGTTCTGGCAAGACCTTCGGCCATTTGACTGCGCGCCGAGTTTGCCACACACATAAATAGAATATTCATTTTGTTACTCCTTCAGAAATGGACTGCATTGTAATCATGTAGGCTATTGCGGCGGCGACGCCTGCAATTAAACTTCCAACGAGGTGACTCCTCGATTTGACCCCGGCTGCGCCAAAGCGTGAAAGTATGGATCGAGCTGCGGCATAGGTAAGCGTTGCTAAGAATATGCCGACCAAAGGGGGGATCAGGTTGATCATGCCACCACCCTCGTCACAAACCAACGTTCGCGAAACCAAAAGGCAACGCGAACGAGTGAGATCAATACCGGAACTTCCACAAGCGGACCGATTACGGTAGCGAATGAGGCTCCGTGATGCAGCCCAAAGGTGGCGATGGACACCGCTATAGCCAACTCGAAATTGTTTGATGCCGCCGTAAAAGAAAGACTTGTTGCTTGCGGATAAGTGGCTCCCGCTTTTTGACTCAGTACGAATGAGAGCAGAAACATCACAACAAAGTATATCGTCAGGGGCACCGCAATTCGAAGCGTGTCCAGAGGAAGCGCGACGACTTGGTTTCCCTTGAGTGAGAACATTACCGCGATTGTAAAAAGTAGAGCGACAAGCGTAATGGGGCTTATGAGCGGAACGAATTTATTGTCGTACCACTCGGCACCTTTGCGAGGCCGAAGTATAAAACGTGTAAAAAACCCGGCTGCGAATGGAATGCCTAAATAAATCCCGACTGATTTTGCAATCTCAATCATGGAAATATCCAGCTTCAGACCCTGAATTCCGAACAAATCAGGAAGAAGCGTGAGAAAGATGTAGGCGTACAAAGGGAAAAACAGAACTTGGAAAATTGAGTTGAAGGCGACGAGCCCCGCACAATATTCCGTGCTTCCCTCGGCAAGCTCGTTCCATACAATCACCATGGCAATGCAACGGGCCAGCCCTATTAGAATCAGCCCCGCCATGTATTCGGGCTTATCCCGAAGGAAAATCACTGCAAGAGCGAACATCAACAGGGGACCGAGTACCCAGTTTTGAATGAGAGAAAGAAGGAGAACTCGGCGATTACGAAATACCTGCCCCAGTTCTTCGTGCCGCACCTTGGCTAGTGGTGGATACATCATCAAGATGAGCCCTATCGCGATGGGAAGCGAGGTTGTCCCATAGCTCATATCTGTCAGCGCTCGGGTAAGTCCGGGGGCCAAGACGCTAAGAAGAAGGCCCACTCCCATCGCCAAAAATATCCACAAAGTTAAATAACGATCTAAGAACGATAATTTTTTTCGAATAACGGTCACGATAATAATTCCTCTAACAACATTTTGTGGCAGTTGAACACGCGCTTACTTTGGGAACTGTTCGAGGAGGTTCCGCCCCGACCACTGGTAACTGTTCATGTACAAAAAACACTTCCCAGGAATTTCCATCCGGATCTTGAAACCAGAATTTATCCTGGCGGGCGAAGCAGCACTCCGTGCCTTCTTCCATCAAGGTGGCGATGCTTTGGGCCTCGATCTTTTTCTGCCATTGGGCGACTTCATCCGCACTCTCGACTTCAATGCCCAAATGATTCACTTGGCTTGGTTTTCTACCTTCCACTGCCTCGTGCATCGCAAAGTTTAATGCAGGCTGCCTGAGGTCAAACTTGGCATAGGTGGCGGATTTCTTCTGCGGCTCAACGCCGAAGGCTTTCCGATAAAAATCCACGGATTTTTCCAGATTCGTAACGTTGATTGAGATATGTGGTCTCATAGACACCTCTTTAAAAGTTAACAACCCTTTTCAAAACAATCGAAAACCTTACACTCTCGAATGGCCTGCTCGCCCTCACCACAGACGTCCGCAAGACGGATAAGAGAAGTTTCCATCTGCTTCAGGTCGGCAATCTTCTGGCGAATCTCTTTCACCTTCTCCTGGGCCTTTCCTTGAACCTGAGCACCCGTGATTTTGCGTTTTGATTGCAAGTCCAGAAGCTCTTTCACTTCTCGTAGCGTAAACCCTAATTCCTGAGCGCGTTTTACAAACCGGACTCGGGAAGCTTCATCCGCGGAATAGTGCCGAAATCCACCATCCCGACGCTGGGGCTTTTTGATCAGGCCCTTGCGCTCATAGAAGCGGATTGTCTCCACACCGACCCCGGCTGCCTTGGCTAGTTTTCCAATCGTCATCTCCATACTTCCAATCCTACACTCCGTACCATAGTACGGAGTCAACTCTTAAAAGTTATAAGCGATGAGGCTATCGTGAAGTTAACGAAATTATTGGGGAAATGTTATTTCCGGGAGTCCGGTTTCACCTAACACTGACACATGCACTTGCCGGTGTTCTTGCCGAGGAGTATGTTAGGTGAACTTTATTATGGGTGTAGTGGCTCTTACCAACGAAGTAAAAACGTTCATCAGCGAGAATATCTCGTCCTACGAGGATCTCCAGGTATTGCTTCTGATGCACGAACACCCCGGTCGAAATTGGGATGCTGTGGATATTGCGGAAAACCTTCGAATTGAGCCGATGTCAGCTTCTACCCATCTAATGAATCTCCACACGAGAGGGCTTGTGGAACACAATGCCGCAAGAGGCCCTTTCTATGAGTTCCAATATTCCCTGCACTCGACGTCGATAGCAAGAGAGCAGCAAATTTCTGCGCTCGCGGCAGCGTTCGAGCGGGCCAGAGCCGAAGTCGTTGACTATATCTTCCAGAAGAGTCGTGGTCAGCTTCAGTCCTTTGCCGACGCCTTCAAAGTTAAGAAGGATAAGTAACGTCGGTATCTTATGGTTGCACTCTCAACAGAAACCAGATCTTTCCTTGATAAGAACATTCAGTCTGTAGATGAATTGCAAGTTCTGCTCTTCTTGAGATCGCACTCTGATAGCGATTGGGATGGCCTTCGGGTAGCCAAGCAACTCACTTTGAAGCCTCTGGAAGCTTGTAACATTTTGATGAGACTTCACCTTCAAGGGCTCATCGGGCACCAAGGGCACACCGGCAGATATTTTCACTACCGGTACTCAGTTCATCCCAAGATCAAGGAACGAAGAATTTCCGAGCTTGCCGAGGCGTTTGAAAAGGCCCGCACCGAAATTATCGACTATATTTTTGCCAACCAGCAGCAGCTTAACGCCTTCGCTGACGCCTTCCAGTTCCGGAAGGACGATTGAAGTGGCCGTCGCAGTTTATATTCTTTGCGCGCTGACAAGTGTGGCTTGCGCAGTCCTACTCATTTCCTCTTACCGAAAGTCGGGGAAGACACTTCTCTGGTGGAGCGGGCTATGCTTCGTGGGGTTGGCCTTCAATAATTTATTCCTGCTAGGCGATTTGGTCTTTGCTCCGGAGATTGATTTTTCGATTCCCAGAAACTTGTCGGGAGCGCTGGGAACCAGCCTTCTTCTTTACGGCCTTTTATGGAAACAAAGCATCAAGACATCGGAGGAGGAATAAGATGATCTTCGGTGTCTTTCTCTCCGGCGTTTTCATGATGGGGCTTGCTGTTGCGGGACTTGTTTTCCTTCGATCCTGGAAGGAGACCGGGGAGCGATTGTTTCTCAGTTTCGGCGTCGCGTTTTTCCTTCTCGCCATTGAACGTATTCCTCTTGCCCTCTTTCACCGCATGAAGGAACCGGGAAGTCTCGTCTACGTGCTCCGACTTGTCGCGTTTCTCATCATCCTTCGCGCAATTCTGAATAAAAACTTCACCCCTTCAAAGAAACGTGCGAAGGCGCGACATTTGAAGTCGGTCGAGTAGTACAAAGAAACCTTTGAATTCGTTCGCAAAATACCACTTCGTGGGGTATTTAAGACCCCATGCTGTGGAGGTCTGAATTCAAAGCCAAGGTCTCTAAACTCAAAGAAGCGCTTCGTCCGTTCGACATTGAAAAGACTCAAGACTACCTCCTCCACCTACTTAGGGAGCGCCCCTATTTACAGGGCATTCCTTACTGGACCGCCGGCTGCGTTGTCGGTCTGGTCGCAGTCATCTATTCCGGAACATTCGGCTGGTGCATTCAGACGGCTCGATCAGTTTATGAGCATCACCCTTACTGGCTCTTTCTTCTTTCTCCCGTCTGTTTTTTTCTAGCCACTTGGGTTGTGGAGAAGTTCGCACCCGCTGCCGGTGGTACGGGAGTGCCGCGGGTTATCCACGCGCTGAATCTCGATGCAAACACTCAGAAGAGTGAGATTGATCAGGACCTGAATTTACGAGTCGCGGGCGTTGTTGCGATAAGTTCGCTCTTAGGTGTGCTTGGCGCAGGTTCTTTGGGACGCGAAGGCCCGATGGTGCACATGGCGGCCTGCCTTTTTTATTTTGTGGGACGCCAGTTTCACCGCCTCTGGCCTTACACGGAACATCGGTCTTGGATCGTAGCCGGGGGTGCCGCGGGAGTGGCGGCAGCGTTCAATGCCCCTATGGCAGGAGTGGTTTTCGTACTCGAAGAACTTGCCCAGCAACACTTCCACCAATTCAAAACCGTCGTTATCACGGCCGCTATTGTGGGGGGAATGATTTCACAGTGGCTTTCGGGGAAGTATCTTTATTTTGGCTATCCAAAGATTGGTGACGTGCCGTTTAGTTCCGTCCCTTGGGCGCTGCTTCTTGGAATTCTCTGTGGGCTTTTCGCCTATCCGTTTCATCGAATGCTCCAGATCAATTGGCGAGAAAAACTTCCTAACTATTTCAACACTCGCTTGAAGTTCTCGATCTTCACTGGTTTTTGTGTCGCCGCAATTGCGATCTTCATCAACCCCGGCTCCATCGGCGGGGGAGTCTCGGTCGTTGAGAGCCTTCTCCTTAAAGGAGAGCACGCGACCTGGGGACTTGTCGTGGCCCGCTTCTTCGGCACCGTGGTTTCTCACTTAAGTGGGTGTGCTGGCGGATTCTTAGCTCCGTCGCTGGGACTCGGAGCCGCTATCGGCTC
>JAHFAF010000050.1:12689-17691 GCA_023250715.1 Pseudobdellovibrionaceae bacterium
CCCAACCACGAACTCCTCGTTTTGGTGGGTATGTCGGCTTTTCTGAGCGCAACCGTTCGGGCCCCATTTACTGCGTGGGTGATCGTCATGGAGATGACGGATCGTCATCAGGCCATTTTTCCGCTGATGGTGGCATCGCTTATCAGCCATGGAACATTGGTACTGATAATGGATAGACGGAAAGGAAAGACTTTCTAACCTAGGTCGAATTCTTTGGATGCGAGCGATTCTTATCAAAAATAGCCCAGAGGATGAGAACAAAGGCGCAAAGACGGAAAAAATAAATCGAGCCATGAGTGTCGCTGTCTACCGCTCTAAGCAATAGGGGCAGCCTCTCGATTCCAAGAAGTGCGAAAGCTAGCGAGAACAGCAGAAAAAATCGGTCGCTTGAGTCCTTCCAAAATCGAAGGAAGAACAGAGCCGAGATTAATGAGGCCAGAAAAACAGAGCCAGAAAGAAAAAAGTTCATGCGCTCACCTCCTCATGCCTTTTCCCAAATGAGCCCGTAGAGCAGTAACGCGAATCCAACGAGCATTACCGAAGTCCTTAGAACAAATAGGTCGATATCCGGAACGACAATCAGGTCGATCACCAAAATAATGTTATTGAGTGCGAAGGCGACAAAGCAAAGGCTACTCCACAATAGGAGCTTGGTCTTACTTCTTCGGTATGCCCTCAAAAGCAAGGCGGCGCACGCGAAGCTCGTCAGCGCACAAAGAACATATACGGCTTCAGCCATCTTCGTCCTCCCGTTTCAATCTAAACGCGTCTGCAAATTCCTGGATGGCCCTCTTCTGCGGACTGTAAATCTGATCGATAATCCGAGTCTGATATTTAGGGTAAATCTGAGAAAGAACCTCCACCAAACCATCCAATTCTTTTGAGCTCGGTTCGTACTGATAAGAGAATTCCGAAGTTCCCCGTTTCAGAAGCCCTTTCTTGAAGAGTTGTTGTGCGCGCGTTCCAATCGCAGGTGAACTACTCCTTAGCTCGACCGAGACTTGCTCAATCGTCCATTCCCGTTCTTGCCTCTTCCGAAAGAAGAGGAGAATTTCAAGCATCGCCACAGAATCAATATGGCCTGAGATAAAGCCGCGAATTTCCGGACTGAGGACATCAGACTCTTGGGTCATCCTCCTGCTCCTGGCAGCACCCACAGGCATGTCATTACAATGAGCGTTGGTATGAGGGCATAGAGAAAAAGTTGAACCGGACTGATTCCCTCAGGACCAAAGTTAGATCGCAGTATCGCGAAGCCAGCCGGATTTGGTGCGTTGGCGATGATCGTGAGTCCCCCTCCGGCAACGGCTCCCGACACCAGAGCAAATTTAAGGCTCTCTCCCAGGTCAGGGACCTGAGTCCCCAGGTAGGTAAGCGCAGCGTTATCCACGAAGGCGGTAAGAATTGTGGCACCAACAAAGAGGGGAAACTCGGAAAGACTGGTCAAGAGTGGCTTCAACCACCACCCTTGAAGGCTCCCCAAGACAACGAGCCCGCCTAGAAAGAAACCGACGAGGAGACTCTCCTTTAGTTTCAGTTCATCCTGATATTCTTGGGTGATGACGATGATCCCTTGAAAGAAGAGAAAGAGCCCAAGAAAAAATATCGGGTGGTGTGAGGTCAGAACAACGAGTGCCAAAAATAGGATGTGGATCGAGGTTAACCAAGGTGGAATTCGCTTGGCTCCCTGCGGACCTTCATCTGCCAACTGAATAGCTGAAAGCTCTTTGCGAAGAAGGAAAGCTGATATCGCCGTGTTGGTTACCGTGGCTATGACCGCCTTCCATCCAAAATTCGCGAGCATGTAGCTCATTCCCCAGTCCCACTTAGCGGCCACCATAAGAACTGGAGGTGCTGCGAAAGGGGTGAGTACACCTCCGATAGAGATGTTCACAAATAATACCGCTAAGGTCAGATACTTGAATCGGCTTGAAGTGTTTTTCTCAAAGAAGGCGTCCTTGAGAATGAGCGCCGTCACCGTCATGGCTGCGGGCTCCGTGATAAAACTTCCAAGAAGCGGACCAACAACGAGCGCCGTGACATAGAAAGCGAGCGTTTTTGACAGAGGCAGTAATCTTGCTACAACGGTAATGAGATTGAATGCGGTTATTACGACTGGGCGGGTGGCAGCCACGGTCATAATAACGAAGACAAAGGCGGGCTCTGTGAAGTTGAGGCTTTCGACATAGTGAACAGCCTCTTTTCCACCCTGTAATGCGGCAATGACTGCAACGAGGGCGCCAGCCCAAAGTCCGAAGACAATTTCAACTTCGCCAATGAGATGAAAAAAGTTCTCGCCAATGGACCCCTCGGGAAATCGTAAGGCGATGTGCTGTAAGCGCTTCACCGCAAAGGTGTGGAGAACGGCGAGTGCAAAAAAAACTGTAGCGGCTATCTCAAGTGAACCTGGCATCCGTTAAGCCGTTCCTTTCATAGGATCTCGTCCCACGACGGGCTCACCATAAAAGCCGAGTTAATGGCTCCAACGTGGGAATAGGTCTGCGGGTAGTTTCCCAATTGGGTTTTGGTAGCGGGAGAAAAATGCTCCGAAAAAAGCCCCAGAGGGTTTGCCGCCTCAAGAGCCTTTGCTAGAGCCTCTCGCGCCGCTCCGATCTCTCCGATTCGGGTCAAAGCTTGAATCCACCAAAAGGAGCAAAGAAGAAATGCAGATTCAGGAACGCCGAAATCATCCGGTCTTTGGTAACGATAGAGAAAATAGCGCGAGTCGCCTTCAGGGGAAACCCGCAGTGCCTCGTAACAAGATTTTACCGTCTGGACGGAGAGTGCCTTGTCCGGAAAGCGCAAAAGCGGAGCTTGAAAGAGTGCCGCATTAAAACTGTGATCGCTGGGACCGTTTCTGAAAGTGGCCTCTCGCACCGCCGTTCGCGTTGCCTTCTCCGCGCGTTCCCGCTCTTTCGCGACATCAAAGGAGATGCCCTTAAAGTACCCTTTGGATTGAAGACTTAAGACCCGGTCGAGCCCTGCCCAGCACATTAGGTTCGTAAAGCTATGTTCCTGGCCTCCCTTTCTCAACTCCCAAAGGCCAGCGTCGGGTTTTGAAATACTCTCAGAGCATTGCAGAGCAAGATGTTCAAGCAGCTCCTCGTGTTCCTTAGTGCGCAGGTAGTGAAACCGCTCGTCGAAAAATATTGGGGCAAGGGTCAAAACCATCTCGCCGTACATATCGTTTTGGATCTGGTTGGTTGCTTCATTATTAGAACGAACCGGAGGGCTGTTTTGAAAGCCTGTCCAATTCTCATGTTCGATTTCGGGCACCGGAATACTGCCATCGATTCGGTAGACGGGTCGAAGTCTACCGTGTGAATGAACCACTCCAAGGAGAAACTTGAGGAAGCCCTCCATCTCCTCGAAGTGTCCGAGTCGGTGAAATGCAGAGAGGGTGTAATAACTGTCTCGGAGCCAACACAGACGGTAGTCCCAATTGCGACCCTTTCCGATTTCCTCAGGCAAGCTCGTAGTCGCGGCAGCCAGAATGGCTCCGGTCTCCTCATAACAGTGAAGCTTAAGGGCCAGCGCGGATCGGATTGTCTCCTTTTGAAAATCAACCGGTATGGAGCAATGCTTTACCCAAGCCCGCCAATAGCGCTCTGTCTTGGAAAGAAAGTCTTTTGCGACTTGAACCAAATCATCTTCTAGGCCAACGCTCCACGTGAGCGCGAAAAAAACCGGTTCATTGAGGCGAAACGGAGATTCTTCCAGAAGATTTGTAAGTGGCATTGTAGTAGTCAGGCGCAGCGCGTCTTTCGGAAACTCGTAACGAACATGACTGTTGCCGCGAATCGGTGAAACGGGAGATTTATCCCAGCCGTTTACCGGGCGACATCTCGCTTTGATGACGGGACTTCCCGTTACTGGTTCCACAATTCGAAAAATGGAGATCGGACGGTACATCCGGCCGAACTGCTCGAAGCGGGGACAAAAATCGGTGATTTTAAAAGCTCCGTCTTTGGAGGTAATTTGCGTAACGAGAACGTTCGTATTTGGAACGTAAATCTGCTTGAACGTCGAGGACTCCGTTGCTGAAATTGAGAACTCCCCACCCTCAGGGTCGAGTAACTTTCCGAAAATGGGAGGACTATCTGGGCGCGGCGCGCAAAACCAGTCGATTGAACCCGATTCGTGTACTAATGCCGATGCCTGGCAGTTTCCTATGAGGCCGTAGGGGTACATCCCAAAAGCGTAATTTTATTTGATATCAAAGTAAAGTATGCTTAAGGAATCATGCGTCTTTCCCTACGCTTTCTCATCCCGCTGGGCATTGTCTTGGCGCTCATTGCCTATGCCTTACTACCGCTCGTCGATCGTCTTACACTGACCTGGTTTAGAAAAGATCTCGACATCCGTAGCCATCTCATTGCGGAGACTCTGAGAGATTCATTTGTGCCCCTTGTCCAGAGTGGATCGAAATCGAAAATTGAGACTCTCTTCAATCGGGTGACACGGGACGAACGCCTTCTGGCTCTTGGATTCTGTGATTCCCATCTGAAGTTGATCTACAAGACCGCAACTCTGCCCAGCGAAATTGAATGCAAGAGATTTGTGAAAGAAGCTGGTGATGCGGGATCTCTTTTGGAGCTTCCGAACGCAATATTGCACGTAGCTTCGTTGTCGTTGGAAGAGGAAGGAAGCCTTGTCGGCTATCTAGTTCTGGTTCATGACACCAGCTTCGTAAAGAGAAGAAGTAGCGATACGAAACGGTATATTTTCTATCTCTTCTTGCTGCTAGGAGCGGTCATCTCGCTCATCACTGTGGTCATTGCCCAAATGAGCTGGCGCGGTTGGATGTCTGGCATCGAGGCAATATTGAAGGGCGAGGGCCTATTCAAGCCAGAGACACGCGCCACATCTCCGGAAATGAAGCCTATTCTTAAGGACCTCAGATCTTTAGTTCGGGACTTGGAATCGGACAGACGGACGCGGGACGACAGTCAGATCACTTGGACGGCAAAGACGCTGAAGGACATTTTGCGGGAAGATCTCG
>JAHFAF010000349.1 GCA_023250715.1 Pseudobdellovibrionaceae bacterium
GATTATCCGTTCCGTCCGCGTTCTTGATCGGAATAATAACCGGCTCGGAAACCGAGAGGATATCGCCTACGACGTCGTGGACCTCGTGAAGGTTGTCGAAGATCGCGGCAAGGTCCTTGTACTCCTTATAAAACGTCGGTGCCACTTTCCTCGCCATGGGCATTTCGGGAACGTTATCGGCCGGGGCTTCCGCCATTTTTTTGAAAGTCTTTAGGACTTTCGCAAGCATGGCGTCGCGCGGGGGCCCGGCCGGAAGAAGAAGGGCTTCATAGAGGGCGAGCTGATAATAATGGTACGCCCAAATGAGGCCATTCGCGTTGGGAGAATTTCTTCGAAACCGCATGGAGTAAGGTTGCCCCTCCATGAAAGCCATCATCGATTTGCATTGAGTGGGAAGGGCAAGTGTGGGGTAACGCCGGTACACTTCATCGGTTTGTGCCTTCAAGATTGCTTTTGCTCTCTCGGGGGTTTCGGCCGCCAAAACATCATAGACCACCCAGTGCAATTTATGGCTCCAACTGAACATGTTCATGAGCCAGGAGAATTCCATGGTGAAGTTCGGGGAAAGGGTATCTTCCGTAGGGGCTTGAGTCGGGGGATTTTCCAAAATCGCAAGCACCTGATCGAGAATGGATTTCTTGGGCTCATCGACGGGGCCTTCGATGCCGGTGAAATCAAAGTCTCCGATCAGGGAGTTTCTCCAAAGCTGCTCGTAAATCAAAGCATGCCCGTAATCGAACGCCCACAGCATGCGGGCATATTTATTGTGGTCCATCAAAAATCGATTGTTGGCGGCCGGCAGAGGAAACCAGTTGTCTGTGATTTCCCTCTCGGCGAAGGCTGAAAAAGATAAGAGCCAGAGCAAAGCAATAATATTCATTTTCATGGTAGCTCCGCGGCAGTGACAGGGCTCAGCCAGCCCCCGCCCGTGAGGCGCATGCAAACAGCACCTCCTGTTTTTGGCACCGTAATTCCCCATTTCCCTTTCGCGTCGATGGCGGTCAGTACGCTACTGTACGGATCTCTATCCCAGTCCACTGCAATCTCTTGAGTCGCCTTGCAAGTGGCTGGATCAAAATCCACGGAGGTCCTTCGGCACGACATCTGGCATTTGGGACGCAACAGAAATTCTAAATGTAAGTCGGCTACGAAGGGGACTTCTGTCAGTCTTCCTGTGAGAAAAAGGCCGCCGTCGACAGGTTGGGCCTTCGCCTTCTCCGGCGTGCGCAAGGGCACCGGGTAGAGCAGAAGATCTCCCGTCTGTCCGAAAAACCTGAGCGATCCACTTTTAAATTTCTTGATGACGAAATCATCCATGGTGAAGACGAATTCGACGGAACGCGCTTCGGCACTCGCAGCACAGCTGCCCTCAAGCGCTGAGATTCGAAATTCATAATAGAACTCTTGCTGAGGGGTGAGTGTATTGATGCGATTGGCACGGATGCACGTCGCCTTATAGGACGCTCGGCCAATGGAAACTGTTCCGCCTTGAGTTTGAAAAACCCATTGGCGAACCACACCGAGAGCGGCTTCTTCCAAGGGCGATGAACCGCTGTCGAAAAGCATCTGTCCGAAAGTAATCCCACTGTATGCGCCACGGTTGTACCCCACGGTGTTGGGCACCCCGAACTCGAAGTCCACGGGCAATGTGTCCTGAGGAAGCGGGGACTTTGTCGCGAGAGCGAAAGGGGAAAGGATCAAAAATGTGAGTATCACCCAGTGTCGCATAGCTTCCTTCTAAGGCGTCGGGGTCGTGGGCGGACGAAAAATCTTATGGGCTTCCGCAATAGTCGCCTCGAGGTCGGTTAGTGTCACTTTCAACGGGCCGAAGTCACGTGCCTCGGGGTTCTCCTTCTGAAACTCCGCCAAGAGTTGGTCTTCGCCTTTTTGCAAGCCTGCTTTCGCCTTCATCAAGAATTCTGTGTAGAGCGCAAGTTTTTTAGTGGACGAATCGATGGGCTCTTCATCGAGTCCGCCGGGGGTGCCCTCGTCTTTCACGAATTTTCCTTCCACGATTGCGCCTTTGTGGTCGTTCACATAGTCGAGGAGATATTTTGCAGTTTTTGCCCGAACGATTCCCGCCAGAATCATGCCGTCCGTCACATCGGCGGCGCTCGGCTTTTTCGTCGGCACAGCCATGGTCGCTTCATCCTGGGAAATGCTTTTCATCGTGTATTGAAGAAGCGGGTTTGTCTTATGTCCGAAGGCGTAAGGCGAAACACCGACGGCGAAGACCAAAAAAGCCAATTTGCTTTTCATGTAATTTACTCCTTCATTTCTTACGTTAGCACTGGGTACTCCCGCAGTCCTTCCAAGGTCCCAGATTCTCGTCACACCTGCTACCAAAAAGTTCCGCCTTAATGGAATCTTAAGTACCCAATTGTAGGGTAAAGGCCCCCTAATAAAGGACGTTGAACACGATAATTTTATGAAAGGTGGTTTTATGAAAACAGCGAGTTTATTGGGCGGTTTATTGGCGCTTTTAGGCCTATTTACGAGTGCGGAAAGTCAGGCGTGCCGAGCGGCCTTAGAGGGAGTACTGACGGCACAGAGCCCTATCCACAATGCGTTAGTGGAAGATGATTTGGCGAAGGCGTCCGAGGGAGCCAAAGTTCTAGTGGGACTTACCAAACAGTGGCTCACCGAACATCCGACCGACGCGAACCTGGAAAATATCCAGAAGATCGATAAAGCCGCCACGGCCATTGCCACCGCGGAGGATTTGGACATTGCCCGAGGTGCGTTCATTCAACTCAGTCAGGGAGTCATCGCCATCATCCGTGCGGATAAACGGCTACAAGATAAATGGCAGCTCTTCTTCTGTCCGATGGTTGCGAAGAAACAAGGGTTTTGGGTGCAACCCAAAGGCGAAGACTTGGCGAACCCGTACATGGGAACGCAGATGCCCGGTTGCGGCTCGGACAAACCCTGGTAATTGATGGAGGCTTTCATGAAATTATTCTTTGCGATGTTTCTAATTGGTCTAAACGCGAGCGCGGCTTCCTATCACATGGTCCACTCGTACCCGCAGGGGGGGCCCAAGCTCGGCGACACGACGGTCATCGAGTTTCAGCTCTTTCGCGGCACGGATACGACGCCTCTGACAGCGGCGGATCTCTTGGTCGAGCACGAGAAGCTCATTCATATGATGTGCGTTGATTCGGGCTTCCAGCAATATCGACATGAGCATCCAGCTGAGATTTCCCCTGGCGTGTGGCAGGTGCCAGTGGTTCTGGATACTGCGGGAAATTACCGCTTCTTTCTCCAGTTTCTTCCCGATGGAGAAATAACTACTAAGACAGTGGTTTTCGATGACAAATTTGTGGAGAACCCGGACCAGGTCATTTCCACCACCCCCGTACACCCTGAAACGAAACTCACCTTCGAGGAGGGGGAATTCAAAGTAACCTTAAGTTATCCCGCGGAGCCTGAGATCAAAAAAATTCTTCTTGCGGAATTTACCGTGGAAAAAAACGGCGTCGCGATTCCTCTCCAGGAATTAGACAATTACCTAGGCGCAAAAATGCACATCGCTGCGATATCAGCCGATAAGAACGACTTCGTGCACGCACATCCGGAAGAAAGCGGGGTGGTGAAAGTGTACTTCAAGCAGACTGGCTTCTACGGGATCTTCATGCAGTTTCAATACAAGGGAGAGCTCCATACGAACCAATTTGCCTTGCAGGTGAAGCCCGCCCCAAGTAGGGAGTAGGAATGAGGGTATTTTTTCTTGGGTTGTTGTTCGTTTTCTTGAGCGCTTTTCCCGCTTTAGCAGCTCCTAATTCTTTATTTGGAAGATTTGTGGGGGTGCTTCGCCACGAAAAGATCCAAAAGGATCAGCTGGCGAAGCTCGACTTCATCGTTTCCCGCGAAGGCGGAGCTGCTACGGACTGGCAGCTCGTTGCCGTTCTCACTCTACATTTTGGGGACTTCAAAAGCGGCGAGTACATGGCTTACCACTTCGATAACGTCCGCTACACGCCGAAGACTAATACGTTTATTTTCGACCAGCCCGATCAGGAGGCGACGATACTCTCGCGGGAATTTTCACCTGAAAAGTTCGTAGGAGAGTTTCATTCTAACTTTGGCGGTAAGGTGGGAAAGTTGATCTTGGCGAAGGAGGGCGCTGCCGCGCCGGAACTTCCCCTGATTGAGCCTGTGGGCGGCGAGTACCGTGGAAAATGCAGCGACATCGATACTATCGTCCAGCTGGAGACTTACCGTTCTACCGACGATACCTCCCGCATTGGAAACCCTTTCGCGAGTTATCGAATTAAGGGACAGCTCGGTACCAATGACGGTGCGGAATGCGGGTTTTCGACCGAACGGATGTGTTTGACGGGGCTTTTCCAGTCGGGCGTTTACAATTTTTATAAAGAGCGCCTCACACTCTTTGGAAAAAGTAAGAATTGGGTGTGCTCTACTACGACGGATGGTTTGATCTGCGATGGTTGCGTACTCAAGCGAACGTCAGCTGAGAAGAAAGAACCCCGGTCTTTGACTCCCCCCACTTCGAAAAGTCTAATTTCAGATGCCGCTCCGGGGCCTCTTGCCCTTCCCGCCGATATTACTTCTCTTGAGGGCGAGTACCGTGGCTTATTGCACCACGAATACTTGGATAGATACCAATCCGCGAGTATGAACTTAGTCGCTTACCAAGCTCCGGACTCTACACCCGAAAAGCCCCAGGTAAGAATGTCCGCGGTGGCTACGTTGAACTTCGGCGATGAAGACGGAGCGGAGAGCCTTGCGTATCGATTCGCAGAGCGCTCTTATCCA
>JAHFAF010000350.1 GCA_023250715.1 Pseudobdellovibrionaceae bacterium
TCCCTGGGATCCCCAACTCCAGTGGGTACGGGTCCGCATGGCGCCGCCACATTCTAGGAATGACACGGGTTAAAATAATGTATAGACGAAGGGAGCCACAACCGACCCCTGCGCAAAAATCAAGAGGGCACCGATCATTAGCAGGGTGATGATGAGTGGGAGTAGCCACAATTTTTTGCGGCGACCCAGAAAGCCGTAGAGATCGCGGATTAATTCCATTGCCTATCCTTTTTAGTAAGGTTTCGTCATTCGTTCAATCAAATCGTTCTCGTCATATTCCACGGGTACTAAATACGTCGACAACGAGGAGTCAAAACCCAAGCGAAGAACGTTGCGTTTGGCTAAAACTCGCAAAACAAGACCCACCGGAACAAAGAAAACTAAAAAAATCACGCCCATCATCAAGCGCCCGTTAATCGCGCCGAGGAAATGTCCGATGCGATTCCAAAGACGTTCCGGAAGTGCCAGCGCGTTGGGATAAAGGATCGCGGGTGCAAGAAAAAATGCGGCGACAACAAAGGGCCAAGACGGTCCGGGCACTTTGCGGAAATAGGGAAAAATGACCCCAAACGCACCGGCGAAAATTCCCCCGACGATCAAGCCAAATTTCCGCAGCTCGCTCGTCGATCGGGAAAACCCCCTGTATGTCTGTTCCATATTTGTTCCTAGTCCAACTCGAACTCGTTACGCCAATTCCCTGTATCTTTGAAAACAGGTTGCTCCGTTTTGAGCAGGATAAAATTTCCGACAACAAGGGCATCCATTTCCGTCCGCATGAAACAGCGGTAGGCATCATTCACCGAACAGACAATAGGTTCCCCACGAACATTGAACGATGTATTGACGAGGACGCTACATCCAGTTTGTCGACGAAACTCCCGAAGGAGCCGAGTAAATGGGAGATTGCGCTCTTCACTCACCGTCTGCACTCTCGCCGAGTAGTCCACGTGAGTGACCGCGGGAAGATCCGATCGGGGGATCTTTAGTTTTTCGATCCCGAATAGTTCCGCTTCCTGTGCGCTTGGCGAAATTCTGCGATCCCTTCGGACGGGTGCCGCGACGAGCATGTAGGCGCTTTCGGATGCCAACTCAAAATACTCTTTGCAATCCTCTCTCAATACGGCCGGCGCGAAAGGGCGAAACGACTCGCGATACTTAATCTTTAAGTTCATCGTCGATTGCATTTTGCTACTTCGCGCATCCCCCAAGATCGATCGGCTCCCAAGCGCTCGCGGACCGAATTCCATGCGCCCCTGAAACCAACCGACGACGTTTTCAGTGGCTAGCAATTTCGCCGTTCGCGAATAGAGCTCCTCGTCGTCAAACGATCTAAAACTGGCCCCGAGAGTGGTTAAGGCGTCGGCAATTTCACCGTTCGTGAATTGCGGCCCCAGTAATCCACCCTGCATGCTATCAGTACGGGAATCGATTTGGCGGGGATTTCTTTGCCCCTGGTACCACAATGAAAGGGCAGCGCCTAGCGCTCCTCCCGCATCGCCCGCGGCTGGCTGGATCCACAGGTCATCGAATGGTCCCTCGCGAAGCAAGCGGCCGTTCGCCACGCAATTCAGGGCAACCCCTCCCGCGAGGCAGAGGTGACGGGCGCCGGTTTGGGTGTGAAGCGTTTGCGCGAGCGTCAGCACCACGTCCTCGCATACTTTCTGAATGGAGGCCGCGAGATCCATCTCCCGCTGAGTTATGGGTGACTCCGGATCACGCGGTGGCCCCCCGCATAATCGATGAAATTTTGGCCCGGTCATTTCTAGGCCCGTGCAAAAATCAAAGAATTCCAAATTTAGGCGGAAAGACCCATCGGCTTTGATGTCGATAAGCTGTTCCCGAATGATCTTTTCGAAGAGCGGCCGTCCGTACGGCGCGAGCCCCATCACCTTATATTCGCCCGAATTCACTTTGAAACCGGTGTAATAAGTGAAGGCCGAGTAGAGTAAACCCAGGGAATGAGGAAACTGAATCTCCCAAAGTGGTTTGAGACTGTTTCCCTGTCCCTGCCACGCCGAAGTGGTGGCCCACTCTCCAACTCCATCCATACAAAGAACGGCGGCGTCAGCAAAGGGGCTTGGAAAAAATGCGGAGGCGGCATGCGCTTGGTGGTGTTCCGTAAAGTCGAGTTTGGGAAGGTGTTTTTGTTTTACACCGGCCAATTGGGCGAACTGTACTTTTAGTTTTTCGCGGAGAAACAATTTTTCCGAAAGCCACAGGTGCATCGCGGTAGCAAATGACCGAAATCCCCTGGGTGCAAAGGCCAAATACGTCTCAAGGAGACGGTCGAATTTCAAGAGAGGTTTGTCGTAGAAGACGAGGGCGTCGATGGAGCTGAGTGCTATCTCCCCCTGCTTCAGGCAAAATTGAATCGAATGGGCGGGAAAGTCGCGGTCAGCTTTCTTTCGTGTAAATCGCTCCTCCTGGGCGGCAGCGACAATAACTCCATCCCGCACTAGGCAGGCAGCGCTATCGTGATAATAGGCAGAAATTCCCAGAATATACATAGTCGGCGAACAATGCTCGCGGCCAGACTTGAACTGGCACGGCCTTACGACCGAGGGATTTTAAGTCCCTTGCGTCTACCGATTCCGCCACGCGAGCTTTTTTTTGTCACTGCGAGGTTTCCAAAGGAAAACCTGGAGCAACCATTAAGTGCCTATTTCTACAGGATGAGAGGAGGGTTGGCTAGTCCCGTATCTCGTTGAAATATCTAATTAAAGTTACTTGAATATTGAGCGAATTTGGCCCTCGTGCTATCTCTCCCGTCCTTCTTTCAAATAGAGGATTTGGTGATACGACTACTTTTCCTGGGTGCCCTTTTCTCGACTTCGCTATTTGCGACCACCATCTGCGATCGCGTTTTTCAGGTAGAGGCCTCGCATGTGGCTATTTTTCACGACCCCTCTCTTCGCCCCCAACTTCATGCGGATGGGGATTTGGTCTTGGTGCTGGGAGAAGAGATGGCCCAGACCTGGTTCCCTCGTGGTCAGAACGAAAGCAGCATTCTTCCCACACCCTATCTTTCTCCTCGTTTGGGATCGATAGCAGTTTCCCGGAGTGGGGGCTCGGCTCTTCTCGTTGAAGATCGCGGCGAGAATTCTGCGATACATGACGTGAACCTTAGCGACGGCGTGATTACTCGTACGGAAGATTGGCCGAAGACTAATGGAGTTCCTCATCTCGTTCATGATCGCTTGGCGTTGGTGAACCCGCCGTCCGGAAATCTCGAATTATGGGATCCCGTGAGTCAGTCGAAAAAGAGTGATCTCTCGCTGCCCGCTCCGGGATTTATCGATGAAGTAATTTCCTCGAATAGTAAGAATATTTTTGCCGTAAAATTTAGGGGGGAGCCGGCACAAGGTTGGATTGTTTCTGCGGAAACGGGGGCCACACTTTTCCAGATCCCGCTCGGTTGGAATCGTCTTGCGATCTCTCCTCAAGAAAAAACAGTCATTCATTCTCTTAAAGATGGTTTCGTGACTTGGCAGAATATTTCTCGCGGGGCTCGACTTGGTCTAATCGATACTGGCACTACCTCTCCCATTCGGGATCTGCATTTTATCGACGAGCTTCATGCCCTCACGAGTCAAGGCTCGCGGATACGAGTTTGGGAGCTGGAGGTAGCTCAACTTCAAAGTAGTAACCAACTCAAGAGCATTGTGAACATGGATGTCGAGAACGACATGATCAGTACGGCTGTCGTGTCTCCAGATCGCCGTTGGATCGCAACGGCGCACTCGAATGGAGAGGTGATCGTTTGGGATCGTGCGACTTTCACTCCGGTCGCTGAGCTTTCTGGTCATTCGGTGTCTGTTTATTCGGTCCAGTTTTCCGAAGACGGCTCGACTATTCTAACGGCGGATATCGGAAATGAATTACGCCACTGGGATCTGGACACACGCTTGAAGGGGGATCCGACGAAGTCGGAATGGAAAACGGATGTGGGGCGTTTGCAAATTCGACGAGAGAATACCCCGGAAGGCATTCAAGTTCGCATAGAAGGCAAACGTTGGTTATAATCAGTGGCTGTCCAAAGATTTCAGCCACTGTCCCGAGTGTGGCGAGGGATCTCATCGAGGGGAAGGGGAACCACAAATGCGAATAATAGCCCACGTCACACTGTTGCTCACGCTTCTCTCCTGCACGGAACCCCGAGTAAAAAAATATCAGGATATTCTCGAGCCCCGAGTGGGATCCGGAAAAAAAGAGGAGATCGACAAACTTCTTGGGAATCCAACGTGGTGTAAGGACGAAGACGGCACGCAAAAATGCGAGTACCGATCTTCTCGTGCAAACAACTCACCCGTTCCGGATGTTTACAAAAAAGAAGAGGGAATGGGCCCCGATCTTTCCCCTTACGATCGGTATGACGTACTGCATCTTAAGTACGATGGATTTGGAGTTTTGAAGGATTGGGAACCGGTAGTGGTCCCTCATTAGAGCATTAAACTTGTAATGATTCGATGCGTCGCAGGTTTTTTAGGACTTTCGCAGCCCGTCAACCTCGCTAAAGCACGAGCGTATTTCTCGCCACATACAGCAGCGCCCCAAAAAGTGGATTTTCCTAAGTAGTTTTCACCTTTTATCAAGGTTTTTCCGAAAAGTTGAATAGGCGCAAAGTGTTTTTTTTGGTCCCGTGGTGGGGTCGAGTGAATTTAATTTCACATGCTTTCTAAAACGCACATACCCATTAAGTACAAATTTTTGAGCGTGATCGTTCTGATCATGTTCATGTCCTTGGGTATTTTCTTTTACTTCACGTACACCACGTTCTC
>JAHFAF010000351.1 GCA_023250715.1 Pseudobdellovibrionaceae bacterium
TAGGATGGAGAAGAGCGGAAGTCGTCTTCGAGTTCGAAAGCGATGAGAACTGGAATCTCACGGGGCCAGTGTTGGATAAATTTCAGTTGAATCGTTTGACTGGGAATTAAATCTATTTGATGGGTTGTGCAACGAAAGGTGATCTCGCTCCTTCTCTATTGTGTAAATATCTGTGGTGAGTGGAGCAAATGGTCGTGAGATTTTCTAGAGTGTCCTCTCCGCCGAAAGCTCTTGGTATCTTATGATGGACGTGAATCCACTTTCGTGAAGAGCACCGCTTCCCAGTAGGAGTTATAAATGTACACTGGCCCCCGTCCCTTTTTGCGACTTGGCTTCTCACACTTGGTCGCGCTACCAATTTTCGTTGAAGGGGATCTTCTTTTCTAAGAAATAAATCCGCCATTGAGGAAATTGCCTCTTCAAGAGTACCTTTCGCTGCCACCAATACCGTTTCATGAATCTGCTGAATCTTTGTCATGAAAAAAGTCTTACCATGACTTTTTTGACCTGCGTGGAAGGTCGCACGATCAACGATCACCAGAAGAGGAAAGACTTTCGAGAAAAATAACGAAGGAAGGTGTTAGAGATAGCAATAAACACACAAAGGACGAAGAATTAAAAGATCATTCAACCGGCAAGAAATTCCCGGAAATGCCTCGTCAAGAAATATTTTAGTAGCGCAAAACTCACTTGGCCGGCTTTCGTGGGCCAGCCAAGCGGCCCGCGAAGGCCGCGCCCCTCGTTCTAAGCAAGATGCACCAAGTCCGGCTTACGAGTCACACCCAACCGCTGAGTGATGGACTCGACCACCTTCTTCCCAGAATTGAAGCTTGCGATGATGGAGCCTTTTCCAGGAGCGACGGAAAGCTCGCCCGCGACGAAAAGATTCTTCACGTTCGTCTCGAGCTCAGGCGTGAGTTGAGGATTGCCTTTTCCATCGAGCCGAATGCCAGCACTCTCCAAAAAAGCCGCAGGAGAACTTCCTCCAATCCCGAATACAACATGATCGAAGGCTTCATCCCCCTGGGACTTAAAATGCACCCACGGTTTTCCATCTTTCTCTTCCACCTTCTCCACGTCCGAGCCCCGAAGAATTTTAATTTTCCCCTTTTTCTCGTCGTTTAGAAGAAGCTCGAGGTTCATCGGATTCAATCGCGTAAAATCGTTCTTGCGATAAGAGACAGTGACCTTGCCCTTGTTCGCGAGGCTCAACGCAAACTCAATGGCACTATTTCCACCGCCCACCACCAGAATGTTTTTCCCCGTCGCATCCAGATTCCTCGTATCGAACTGAACCTTCATCCGTGCATTCGCCGGAATGGCGTTAAAATAATCCGGGCGATTAGGCTTACCCATCCGCCCAATGGCAATGACGACAACCTTCGACTGATGATTTTTTCCGTCGGTCGTGGAGACAGAAAAGGTGCCGTCCCGTCCGCGCTGGATAGAATCCACCGTCGCATTGAACTCGACCGGAAACTCATAGCGCTGAAGCATCTGATCGACGATAGCGAGGAAGTTATCTTTCGTCGTATCCCGAAAACACAAGACCCCCGCGCAGATTGCTTCTTGCCCCTTATAGGCGGCATCCACACGTTTATCGTCGGGATAATACTGATAAACCGTTTGATTGTGTGTCGGGCCCTTTTCTAAAACCAAAACATCGGGGACTTCGTGATACGAACATTCCGCAGCAACGCTGAATCCCGCGGGCCCAGCTCCTATCACTATGACGTTTCTCATCGGATGAATGCCTCCCCCTTGAATGCATGCGCATCTAAAACTCTAATTGGGTGTGACTTCAATATCGGCGCCGGCAATCGGTCCACAGGGAACCAGTCCCAAGCGTCCACTTCTTCGTTCGGGCGGATTTCCCCCGAATATTGGGTAATCAAGAAAAGGGCTACGATAAACTGCGCTCGCCTGCCATTACTCACAGGCTCGGCCGTCACCGTCAGCTCCGGATCAGAATATACTCCCACTAATTTCAAGCTCTCAACTTTAAGCCCTACTTCTTCCTGCACTTCGCGTTCTACCGCCGTTTGCCAAAGCTCTCCCGGCTCGAAGTGGCCTCCCGGCAAACACCACTTTCCCGACTCACGAACGGCGTGGGACCTTCGGGTTAAAAGAATTTCTCGTTTGGAATTGAAGACTGCCGCATTGACAGCGGGAACGGGCACAATCGCAGCTGACATGAGAGAAATCCTATCATAAGAACATTCGACACTCATGACTCCCTTTAGAACATTGAAACAAGAAGGGCAGGCCAGGCGCGGCCGGCTTACTTTAGCTCACGGCGTAGTGGAGACTCCGGTCTTCATGCCGGTGGGAACTTATGGTGCGGTCAAGACCGCGACCCCGGAAGAGCTCGTAGCGGCCGGCTCCCAAATTATTTTGGGGAACACTTACCATCTTTATCTCAGGCCCGGACTAGAGGTCTTAGAAAAATTCGGCGGGTTGCACCGTTGGATGCATTGGGATCTCCCGCTTCTTACTGATAGCGGCGGTTTTCAGGTCTTCAGCCTTTCACAGAGTAGAAAAATCACCGACGAAGGGGCTGAGTTTCGTTCCCACTTGAATGGCGACAAAATTTTCCTAACTCCAGAGCTTTCCGCGAAAATTCAGCAGGCCATCGGAAGCGATATCGCGATGGTCTTAGACGAGTGCGTCGCCCTTCCAAATAAGACTTCCGTGATAGAAGCCGCCGTAAAGAGAAGCCGCGAGTGGGCTGAAAGGTTTCTCGCTGTCCCCCGCCGAGAAGGCCAAAATATATTTGGGATCAATCAGGGAGGGACATCCCTTCCTTTAAGAGAACAAAGCCTGAGCGCCACGCTTGAATTACCTCTCGACGGTATTGCCATCGGCGGATTGAGCGTGGGAGAGACGCACCGGGAAATGGTCGAGGTGTTGGAATTTCTCTCGCCCCGCTTGCCGATAGAACTTCCTCATTACGTCATGGGAATCGGGACTCCGCTCGATCTTTTGGAAGCGGTCCGAAATGGAATCGACATGTTCGACTGCGTCCTTCCCACCCGCAATGCCAGAAACGGAGGCTTTTTCACGAACGAGGGGCTTCTCAACATTCGAAACAGCGACTTCAGGCTAGATGCGGCCCCCATCCAGGAGGGTTGCGACTGCCCGTGTTGCCGCCACTATTCTCGGGCCTATCTGAGGCATCTATTTCAAATTAAAGAAATTTTGGGCTGCCGCCTTGCCACCCTTCACAACCTCCACTATTATCACCGCTTTGTAGCAGGCATGCGAAACGCCCTCGAGGCCGGTACTTTCTCTCATTATTACGAAGAGATGCGACCTCGCTTGGCGCAGGCATACCCGGAAAGAGAGAACTCGAATGAAGTGGTTAGTGATTAAGTGGTTCATCCTCTCGTGGATGTGGAGTCCTTTGGCGTTTGCGGAAGCTGCTGCGGGCGCTGGGCAAGGCGGTCTGACTCCTTTCATTCCGCTGCTGATTATTTTCGGAATTTTCTATTTTCTGATTTTGCGACCGCAACAAAAAAAGCAGAAGGAACACCAGACATTTTTGACCGGCCTCAAGAAGGGCGACATGGTCATCACAAATGCCGGCATCATCGGCACCATCCGCACTCTGAATGATAAATTCGTCACGGTCGAAGTGGACGAAGGCGTTTGCCTGAAAATTTTGCGCGGTCAAATCGCCGAGAACGCCGCCAACCTCAATAAAGAAGAGAGTAAGCCTAAAGGCTCGCTCTTATCTCAAACACAGGAAGAGAAAAAATGAAGGGTCTTCGTTGGAGAACCATCACCGTCGTATTCACCGTAGTCTTCTCCATTTACCTGTTGGCCCCCACGATACTGAAGTTTGGGTGGGACAAGCAGGTTCCCAAGGTCGTGAAGTCCGACGACCCTTGGTACTACCACATCTTACCTAGCGAAACGTTGAAGCTAGGGTTGGATCTCATGGGCGGCCTTCACTTAGTGCTCGGAATCGATTTTATCGAAGTGAATCGAGACGCGATCGCTAAGCTTAAGAATCAGCTCAAAGAAATTATCGAGCGCGATAAAATCGAAGGAGCTACGGTTGAAACGACGAACGATAATTTTCTTTTGGTGCACTACAAAGAAGATGCCACTTGGAAAAAAGTGGATGGCCTGATCGGTAAGGACCTCGGCCAATATCTCGATTTCGATAGCCAGACCACTGACACTGCGAAATTGCGAATGACGATGACCTGGGAATCGGAAGTGCGCAGGCGAGCCGTCGATCAATCCATGGAAACATTGCGCAATCGTATCGACGAGTTCGGAATCGCCGAGCCTATCATCCAGCGCCAAGGCGATGAAAAAATCATGCTCCAATTCCCCGGTGTCCAAGATCCGGGCCGCTTGAAGGACATCATCTCCCGTACCGCAAAACTTTCCTTTCAAATCGTACGCACCGGATCGGAAGAGCCGGGTGGGACGAATGGCTCTCCGACAGAAGAGGCCCTGAAAAAGCTCGTCACTCAGTTTGAAACGGAAAAGAAAATCAAGATCGATCCGAAAAAGCCTATGTCAGGGTATCTTACCCAACTTGCGCAATGGGCTCAGGGAAAAATTCCCAATGGAACGGAGCTGCTTTTTAACAGAAAAATGAACGTAAATACCCACGAGTTCCAATACATTCCCTACCTCCTGGATCGGGAAGCTCTCGTCACAGGTGAGGATCTTCAAGACGCCTATTATAGTTACGATCCTCAAACGAATGAGCCCATTGTAAACTTTCAGCTAACTCCG
>JAHFAF010000051.1 GCA_023250715.1 Pseudobdellovibrionaceae bacterium
CCGCCTAGCGGCGTTTGTCCGTCGGCGTCGCCATTCACGTAGTGTAGTTTCGTCCCTGGCCCAATTTGGTAGTTGAGGGAAGTGTAAGGTTTATTTTTTTTGAAACAGCCGCAGCGCGGATCTCTTCCCTCATTCAAATGGCAGTTGAGAGCTGCCACGCTAGCCATCATGGACGCGTTCTCCTCACGGTGGAGAAAAACAATGTCATTAAAATTTGTCTTGTACCAGCAGTAAAGCCCGCCGGGATCGAAAGGGTGAAAATACTTCTCAAGAAATTCGGCGGCCCTTCGAGGATTGGTAGAGGCTTCCCAGTGTAAAGCGTCTCTCACGAAGGATTGCAGAGGGGAAGGATCCTCTTGTGAAAAAGACTTATACAGTTTCGCAAGTCTAGCGCTGATGCGCTTTTTCTTTTTGGGTTTTAGAATCTCTTCAAGAATCTTATCGTCAAAACATTGGTGGCCTTGCGGAAGTATGCAAACATGATTGTTGATTATCCTTGGGACCCATTCGAGCGGGAGCTGGGCCGGTCCGCGTGAGGAATGCGGCGGGCGGGGTGAATTCAGAAAGCCGGCGACCCCGCCAATTAAGATCCCTTTGGGGCGATAGCGCTTATCGGTATCGGGGAGATTTGAGAGGTGCGACCCCACGACAGTTGCACCCACGCTACCGAAGGAGTGCCCTTGTAGGACATAATCTTTCATCTGCCCGCTATCAATTTCCTTTCGGATTACTTTCTCCATCAAATTGGCAAAATCATCGAGGTTCAGATTTTGGTCGTCCTTCCCCGGAGTCAAAGTTTTCAGCGCATTCTTACCCATCCCTGCGTAATCGGCGACGAGCACTTGATAGTCGTCGCTTTGGAACTTGCCGAGCTCCCTTGAGAAGACATTCCCCGGTCCACCTGCAAATACCACAAGCGTCTTGATTGGCTCGCCTGGCTCGGGCGGATTTCTCGGCGCAATGACATCGTATTTAAACTCGGAGAGGCCTGCGATATTTGATACTTCGATTTGCCCTTCACGCGCGGTAGCATTATTGGAATTTATCTTACGTCTTTGCGCTTCGTTGCAGGTGGGCAACGTTCCGCGGTTAGCCGTTCTAAGCGCTTCTTCGATGGCGCTTCGATAGTGCTCCATGCCTACTTTCCTCTGGGCGAAGTCTTTCTCCCAGTCAGGGCAGGAGGAGTCAGGGGGCGGGTTACGGCGTTCCTCACCCGGGTGCAATTCGACCAAGTCGTGACTCGCTTTAACCTCGTCATTCGCATGGATTAAGGCTGGGCCCAATAGAGCTGGAGTGATTAAGAGTATTCTCAGTGGTAAGTGCATGCTACCCATATGAGAAACGACGCCAGGGGCCCTTTTGGATCAAGCGTCGACACACTCTTCACAATTCAGTCTGATGAATATTCGCACCAAAAATATTCGTTCAATTTGAGGGCTCTAATCCAACATACTCTCAAGTGAAGGTAGCTGTTTAGGCATCGTAAAATAAGGGAGGACCACTGGAAATCTTAATAGAAGTCTGGGGACAAGACGGAGCGGGAAAACTTCTTAGGCTCGAAGGCGTGCACTTCACTTTCGGCCGGAAGGACTGCTTGATTCCATTGGCAGACTTAAGTTGCTCGAGGAAGCATGCGGAGATTCACGTGCTCGACAGCGGGAATATTTACCTCCGAGATTTGAGCAGCACCAATGGAACATTCTTGAACGGCTCACGACTGCTGGATAATTCAAAAATCAACGTCGGTGATTCGATTCAGATGGGTGAGATCACGATTCGCGTGGCGAGGGCATTCATTCCTAGGCTTAACCGCGAATGTGGACTTCCAAAGCTGGGGGGCTATTGTTTAGATCCCAAAAGGTAGTCGCAAAAAACCGTCCACTTCGTGAATACATCCGTCCATTGACAGAGCTCAGATAGGATCACTAAGGGGGGTGGACGTGTCGGTGCCATATGATACGGATAAGTGCAGCGCACGAACGATGGCGCGAGCGCGGCCGTGAAAATCAGCGTGAGGCGTTTTTTGATCCCGATCTGGTGCGCGCCAGCCTTTCGCTTCTGGGTGGTATTTCCTCTAAGGCGTGGTCTGCCTTCGAGCCTCCGCCCGACTTTCGCCCCACCCAACCCATGATCTGCCAATCTGTCGTCGGGCAGGTCGGTCAGGGTTTGTGATTTGAATGCGATAGGTGAGTGTTCGAGTTAATGTAATGGGCGCGGATCGGGTTCGCGAATTACCAGAATCGTGCGGCTTGCTTGATCAATCGCAAGCTGAAAGTTAGGAGCAGTAATCGAGAGCGTTCCGCCCAACGCGAGAGCGCGTTTAATTCCCTGCTCTTTAATCGCATACCTAAAGCTTCCGTCTTTTCCCAAGCTGAATTCGAAGTCCGGTTCATGAATATAAATGTCGTTTACTTCGGGGTTAGGATTATTCCAGCGCTGAGCTACGTCGTTGAGCGCAAACTTAACACCTGGTGAGTGAATTCCTTTTACAAGTAGACCGTCTCTTGTATTCAACGTCACTTCCCAGTCCCCGGGCTGTAGAATGCCTTCCGAAGTGTTGGACTTCGATCCTTTAAGGGTGGACGTCCGTGCTTCTAGCTTAGGAGGGTCGGTAAACAACTTGATATCATTGCGCGTAATTTCATAGGAATTATATCCGGGGTGGAGTTTCGCCGAAATCAACGGATTTCCAACTCCCGCGATTACTTCCGTTCCGAAAGCCG
Source organism: Pseudobdellovibrionaceae bacterium (assembly GCA_023250715.1). GTDB lineage: Bacteria > Bdellovibrionota > FAC87 > UBA2466 > UBA2466 > JAHFAF01. Next base: position 2,724 of record JAHFAF010000051.1, read on the forward strand.
TCAATAAAATGGTGGCAAAAACGCCGATTGTTTTAGATAAAATTGAGCGATTCACTAATCCCTCCCCAGGAAAAAGACCCGACTTGATTGAGTAGGGGAGATGCAGGGAGCTGTCAACCGTAACGCAGAAAGATGCAGAGCTAACAGGGCGGGGGACTTCCTTGGAATGCGATCCCCTTAATTCCCCCCAGAGGTTCGAATATGATGTGTCTAAAACTTAAACACCTACAGGAATACGGGGTGCGAAGTACGAAAAAAACCGAATCGATTAAGAGTCCTTCCGCCCCCGTGAGCCAACCCTAAGAGATAAGTCTTAACTCTAGTGCGCCTCCGTCCCGCAGGTGAATCGAGATTTCAGATAAAGGAGAAAAGTGTGCCACGCTTTTCTATCATTCGCCCTTGTCTTATTTTCAGCCTTACTTTTTTGATTACGGCCTGCCCCTCTTTGAAAGAAATAGGCGAGCATGCTACCGATGAACGAGATCGTATCAAAGGTGAAATCAAGAACGAACCGGAACGGCTCAAAGAGCGCGCGAAAGTTGAGTTAGAGCGACTCGCGCAGCTAGCTAAGGAGGAGCTGGAGAGGCGCCAAAGAGAGGGGCAGGGTGAAACGCCCTCGCCTGATCCTGAGCCCTCTCCCGCCCAGCTAGTCATTTTTGATTCTCCAGATGTGTCGGATCCACGCTTGCCTGAGAATATCGGGCCCATTGATTTCGGGCGTAGGGTTATCCTATCGGCGAAAAATCCGTACGAACATAGAATCCGAATCGATAACAAGGGCGGGCGAAGAGCTGATTTGAGCTCTCTCGTTGTAAGCCCTCTTGAAAGTTTTTCATTGAGCACATCGGGCTTTGAGAGGAGCTGTGGCTCCATTATCGAACCGAAAGACTATTGCTATTTATTCATTCAATTTTCTCCGTACAGGGCCGGAAGCTTTGAAGGCCGATTACGGATTTCATATAATTCCTTTGAACGCGAGGTCGAGCGAGCTGTGCGGGGAGAGGGGACGGCACCCGCCTTCCTTCGTATCTCAAGTTCCGACTTTGGTCCGGTTCGCGTAGGAGAGACCAAGCAAACATTTATCCGGGTGCAAAACGTTGGTCTGGAAGCGGCCAGTGAGATTCACTCGAAAGTCGATCCGCGCGCCCCATTTTCATTCACGGGGGGATCTTATCCCGGCCTTGGAGGAACATGCGGTAGGACACTTTTGTCCGCGACGGAATGCACCCTTTCGGTGACATTTCACCCGACCACAGCTTCAGAAATCATCAATGGAATTCCCAAAGCGGATACCCAGGAGTTCGTCCTCATGTACTTTGATGGGAGTGCCACGAAAGATACTCCGGGATCCCTCTCGGGAATCGCCCTGGCGAAAACACTAGTCACCAATTTGAGAGTCGTAAACCCAGGCGGTGCGTACAAGGCCGCAAGCCAAATTGATATTCAGGTGCTGTTTAACAACCCAGTCGTCATTCGCGGCTTACCCAGAATTTTACTGGAAACCGGCGCCGTCGATCATTACGCAGTTTACGTCTCTGGTTCGGAAAGTAGCACGCTTACATTTCGTTACGTTGTGATGGCCAATGATATGTCGGAGCGTCTAAGAGTCTCCGACTCTTCCGAACGGATTGAGCTTCTTGCGAGCGATTCGATTGTAGATAAGGATAATTCACCGGCTGATTTGAGTATCCCGAGTTACGCCCGGAGGTTTCAGACCGAGATCGTGATTGATACCCACCCTCCCTTAGCCCCTACCACTCCGGTGGCGGACGGTGGCTCCACCTCGCGCATTACTTTTCGCTGGACCGACTCTGCCGTCGATGACGGTTCCGGCATCACTTCGTACAATATTCAAATAACTCGCTCCCTCAGCGAAAGTGCCGTTCTCTCGGGGACGGTTACCGATCGCTCCTATTCCTTCGATGCAGTAATCGGAAATACGTATTACGCTAGAGTTCAAGCAGTGGACAAGGCCGGCAATGTTTCCCTATTTTCTTCCTATTCTCTCGGGGCTCGCGTGGAGCCGCCTCCCGTGCTCTCGATCCAGGTTTTGAGCAATGTCCTTTACCGAGACCAAGGGTCTTCGACCGGTAGCGTGAGTCGCACGGGAACCAGGGGCACCTTGACGGTTTCGCTCTCTAGCTCGGATCCGTCTATGGTAAGTGTGCCTTCGAGCATCACCATTCCCGAGGGCGTGTCGACGAGCGAATTTCCGATTACTATTCTCGTGCCGCCCACGCCACCTCTTGAGATGCAACCCGTAAAATTTGTCGGACTTACGGCGTCGCTCGCCGGATCGCACTCAGGCAGAAAGAATCTGCAAGTGCTGGATCGGCGCCGTTACGATTACTGTGCTCCGTCTATCCTCTCGACTCCGGGCTACACGAACGTGAACGCGAGCTCTGGCAGTTATTCCACTCGAGGTTTTGGGTGGATGAATGCGGACGCTAGCCGCAAATGTGGAATCAGCGACTTTGGAGCACGCGATCAAGGCCCCACTTTTGACAAGCAGGTCTTCAATACCTCTTCGATGACTAAAAGTGAATTCGGGCAAAAGGCGGTGAATGGATTTTATTACGATGTCATTCCTCGGGTGGGGATGTACTCCGGGAGTTTTACGGGGGATAGAAATGATTGGATGCGAATGAAGGTCTATGTGCAAGACTTAGTGGTCGCCTCTCCCGCGCTAGGGCCTGAATCCAGATTTGCCTACTCACCAATCCCGGCGGTCTCGCCTTTAGAGTACAGCACTCGCTCGAGAGTTCTGGCGGCTTTTGGCAGGGTCAAGGTAGGGTACCAAACGTTGACACGAGGTTGGGCCGCTCCGGATGTCGAGTTCTCCTCCTCTCCCATTCAGTTAAAATTAAAAAACAGATCCAACGTCTCGCTGGTGGCGACACTTTTATTTTCCGAAAATATCAATACCTCAACGCTGGACTCTACGTCCCTTAGAATTGAAGGTCCGACGGGAATCCTTTCTCCCTCATTGATTTCGATTCTCGCCCTTACCCCAAGTTCTTTTCAAATTACAATTAATGCGCCCTACGGCGAGACACTCTCCCGCGGAACCTATTCCTTCCATGTGGGCCCTCATGTCCGAACTCAAGTTGGCAATTCCTTTGATTTCGACGGGGACGGACTGCCCGGGGAAAATGAGGACGATGTTCTCACGCTGGAATTGAAAGATGCCCTTCGCTTCGATTTCATTGGCGCATCGGCACTTACGGAAGAAGGGTACATTGCTGTGCCTTACGATAAGAATTTCCGCTCGAAGGACGCCGCTAACCTTTTTGGTTGGAATTTTTCTGTCACTCCCGTGGAATGGGCATTTACGAATCGTTTGCGACGAGACATGGCTCGATTCTCAGGCGCGAGAACATTTAGCGTACGCGTTGCGCGCGGCCGCAGCTATAACGTGAGGATCTATCTGGGAAGTCCAAAAGAGGGCTCGGAGCAGACTTTAATAACCGTGGAGGGTGCTAACGCTTTCTGGACCCCCTCCAGCTCGTATCCGCTTATTTACGAGATGGGGACTACCGGCAGTGATCAGGATGGGAACGGAATACTAACCATCGCGTTTTCCTCGATCTGGGGCGATTTCTACACTGCCGGAATGGATATCTGGGAGGTGGGGACTCCGGATCCGGGCATGCATGATTAATCCCTTTTGATCCGAAATCAGCAGCTAATGTCTTTTCCCTAGTATGGTGTTCCACCGTTTTTTCGCCCTCGTGGTTTTTTTGATTTCCGGTTGCGGAAGTCCGCCGGATGGCAAAGCCACATTTCTAGAGGATTGGAAACCGGGCCCTGAGAGCATCATCTTTAATGCCAGCCTCTCGAACCCTTATCAAAAGACAGAGCGAACAACGAAATTGCTTGGTAAATCACAAGGGCAGGTGACCAACACTTATTGCACGGACGGAGAATGTCACGTTTCTTATGAAACGATAAACGCGAGCGCCCTTCTTTTTCAAATCAACCGCGCCGCTAGAGGAGCGCAATACGCCGAGACCTCCCGCGCCGCCAATTGCTCCCTAGAAGCCCGCGCTAAGGTCACGGCGAAAGATGATCAATTCTTAGTGCGGGAAGAACGATGCGAAAACGGTCGATTTTACACAAAGGCCCTTTCCAACGAAAGCGCGAGGGAGCTAGCACTTTGGGCCGTCGGCATGCCCTATTAAATCCTCAAAGTAAGCGGTACTAAAAATGCGAGCGCATTCCGATACGAGGTGCTAAGCCTTCACGAAGCGAGGGAGAGCCCGCAATGGCGTCCATTTTCCCGTGAAAGAAATAAAGATTTCCTTCTACAAAAAAGGAGGAGTCGGAAGTCCCAAGCCAGCCATCCACGGATCGAATGAAAAACAGATCACACCCAAAGCCTACGCGAAACCCGAAATCTACTCGTTTTGAGGAAAGAAGGGCGCTTAGTATAAATGCCTCGGCCCCGATCTCCGAATAGGGGGAAAGGATAGCGGTGGCTTCCGCTATGGCAGATTGCATTCGAATTCCGGCCCCCAGCATCCCATTATGCACCGTTTTGAACACGCCGGCGCTTTGATAGAAATTGGTGACCCATTCATCCCCGGCCTCGAGGTAAAGGCTGAAGTGAGTTCTCGCCTTGCCATTCTGGGAGCGGATCTCAAAAAGGCTCGGCGAAGAAATATCCAGATCAATCCCCGAGCCATTCGCGTGCCCCGAAAACCCTGTCCCGATCTTAAAGGAATGGCGCCCTTCCGATTCAGCGGAAAAGGCGTTCATGGCTAGGGCAATCCAAGCGACTAAGAGGAGTTTTTTCATGGATTACAAATAGGAGGAACCGCCGGGGACGGCAAGAGCTGTGTTGAGGCCCTCGATAGAGGAGCAAAATCTCATTTTAGTACCGAATATCCAAAACGAAACCACCCTTCCTTTCCACCGTAGGTACAAATAGATCGGCATCGAGTTTGCAAAGTCAGCCAGGGACGTTGGTGAGGGCACCGACGCAACTAAATTCCTTGGGGTGTTTATGAAAAAAACAATTCTGTCCGCTTTGCTATTTGTTTCCGCAGTTGGTCAAGCCAGTCAAATCGAAGGTATTCGCAGTGCGAACGCTGTGTCCATAAACAGCGTACAAGCTGTTAATGTTGGAGAACACGGTTTTCCGGTCACGGAAGTCTCCGTTCTGGCTACTTTCAGCAATCGCTGCCAGGTTCCCGCGGCAAACGAGCTAGTGAGTATCGTCAATTACTCGAAGAGCTATGAAAATCTAAATATCGCGCTCGGTTCCGAGAAGCACCGTATGTGCACAATGGAGTATATGCCGGTAACCGTTACCATTAAGTTGGGGCGTTTCACCAAGCCAAACGACGGGCACTTTTCCTCGATCACCGTAAACAATGTAGAAGCAGAATAATTCGGAATAGCGAAGAGAGGGATTTTCGCGAAAAGTGCCAAAGTCGATTGACCCTAATGTGCCAAACGGGTTATTCGGTGCAGCATGAAGTACCGCCCCCTTCTTATTTCCCTAGTTTTTCTTGTTTTCTTTAATGTCCGTGCGATCGCTCAAAGAGAAAGCCTCGGCTTGGAAAGTCTGGGAGAGTTCGGGTTCACCCCCGCCGATCCGCAGGCGAAACTAGGCCTTGAGTATATTTTTGCCGGCCGGGGCTTTCGGCTATTTGTTCCGGATGAGCTTTTTACGAAGCTCATTACCTTCGATCGGCGCCGTCAGTGGGTGGTGTACGGCAATGCCCCTTCGCCCCGCTCTCGTGCCTTTGGCGGGGACGACACCAGCGGAAAGGACGTAGGCCTTAGCTATGCGTCCATGGAAAAGGACGGGGATAGATACATCAGCTTCACTTGTTTTCAGTGTCACGCGGGTCTTGTCGCTGGCCGCCTCATTGCCGGCGTGGGAAACGCGCATATCGATCAGTATGCTCTGTTGCAGGATTTATCCGAGTTTAAGAAGGTTCTCGATTTTTATGAGCGGAGAACGGGACTTGGGAAAGCATTGATCGATCTTGTCGGCGAGCTAAGCGACGAAAAAAAGGAACATCTTCGGTATTTTTCTCTGTATTCGGAAACCATTCTTCGCCCCGCTTTGAAAGGCGCTTCCGCCCGTGGGGATGATTACGGTCCCTTTCCCGTGTGGCAGCTCATGGCGCGGATGAAGGATCCGTCGAAAACCGGATTCGATGTGCACGATTTTGACGATTCCACTTCCGAACTAAAAAAGCGCGAGGCCCTGGTGAGCCGGATTCCTCTTGGGCCCGTGGATCGCAGGCCCTGGTGGCTCAGAAAGCATGATACGAAATCTTATGTATATGGGGACACACTTGCTCTCCCGCATGCGGGAAAGGATTTCGCGATAAATTTCACGGTACCTCACAAGGGTCATAACGAAACTTACGCGGAACGATCCCGGGAAATCTCGCAGATTCTCGAATTCGCGCTGCGTACCGAAGCACCCCGCTACCCACGCTTCGCAAAATTAAATGCGGCGAAAATCGATGCAGGGGCAAGTATCTACGATTCTCGTTGCTCGCGTTGTCACGGGAAGTACGCCCCCAATCCCTCTGATACTCACCATCGCTGGGTGCTGAAGTACCGAAGCTTGGAGTATCAGGGTGCCAATCCTCAATGGAAAGGGAAGCATCTCCCCGATGTTCTCTATAGTACGGGTGTGGATCCGGAGTGGACGGAAAACACGGATGAAACTTATAGCCGTGCTCTTCAGTGGTGGGGGGGGACGAATCCCGACACGCACCAACCCACCGGGCAAGGCCTTACCGGCTACGTCGCGGGCATACGAGACTTTTTTGCAGGGCCACCTTATTCCATTTCCGTTGAAAACCTTCCCGCGGTTTACAATCCGCGCTTGCCTGGTTATCGGGCTCCGCCCTTGGTGGGGATTTGGGCCTCTGCGCCCTATCTGCACAATGGGTCCGTGCCGACCTTGAAGGATTTATTCGAATACTACGAAGTAGAAAAAGGCGAGAGTCTCCGGCCACCGGTTTGGGCCCATGTGGTCGACGCCACGGAGGCTGGCTCCTACGATTTCGCCGGCTACGGCCTAGTGGTGGAATTTCCGAAAGATTGGAAAATGCCGAAAAAGCCCGATGCCCCTTTTGATCACGTGGAATCGACAAACTACCGTCTATTTTACGATACCTCACAGGTGGGAAAATCCAATAAGGGTGCCGTTACGTGCGGTCCAAATCTAAAAGACAAGCGGGAGAAAGACGCGGTACTGGAGTTTTTACTTTCATTAAGCGACGAGACCGTTCGTCCTGAGTAAATGGTTAGAGTAAAAGTTCGGTTACGAATTCTGAACTTGAAATGATTAGGCAAATGAGATCATTTCTTGCTACTGTGATAGCCAAGATAAGCGAAGGATGTGTATGAAGAGAACCATGAGTCTTCTTATTGCTATCACCATGGCGCTTGCAGCGAATATTTCGGCAGCAGATTCATTTCACGTCTGCCAAACAAAAGCGCTTACCGCCGCAAAATCTGTTTGCGCAATTGAAACAGAACATCAAATATCTGAAATTCAATTGAACGGTGCCGATTCCATTGAAGTAACGCAAGATGGATTCATCTTTCACCTCAAAACCAACGAAGGCTATCCGCTTTTCTGTAGCTACGAAATCGTATTTTCTAAATCGTTTTGCGAGATTTCGACAATTCGACTGATTGGTATTAACTAAGACGGAATAATCAGGGAATTTCCTCGGGCTTGCAGGGTGACGTCGCCAGATTAAGAACCAAAGATTTTACGTCAAGCGTTCCGTCTGAAACCATACTTAAGTTATCTAGCCCAAGCTCGGCGGAGAGACGGATGGGCTGAAGGGTGTTTCCCATTTCTCCTCCACACGAAGAGGCAAAGGGGCTGTGGGCCCGGACCACGAACTCGCCCCGCGCACCGGAAGCTGGCCCCAGCCGTCGGCTTACACGTGCACCCTCCCGCAAAATTTCAACTAGTGCTGTTCCGCCACCCTTATCCGAAAACTGATTCACACCCTGCAACTCCAGATCGGTGACCAGTAAGCGTTGGTGTGGCTTCAAGACGACGGGAAATTCAATTTCACAGCGAGACTGAAACAGCTTCCATTGATCCAGAGGATTAGTGCCACTCCAAACATCCCAGCTAAAAGTAAAACGAAAGGTCTCGAATAAGACCCATAGCCTGCCCCGGCCGTAATCCATGTGGATTTTGCTCGTGGGAGGGCATCCCTCTCCCATAATCCGAGGATTCACCAAGGGAAACATCTCCTTCAAACGAAGGGACTGCGGATTGGAATCCCCTGGCGGAGTGAATTTCGCAAGCTCAAGGCTCGGGCGCGGCAAGATCCTAGAGAGTTCTCGGGAAATCGTGTACCCAGAGTCGCTGATTCGCGGGTGAAGATTGAGCATTTCGTGGAAAACCAGATATTCAATATCTTCTCCGCGATTGAAATGCTCCTCCCAATCTTCCTCCACTAGCTCCAAAATATCCGTAGCTCTGGCGGAGACTTCAGAACCGAATTTATCCCGAAGCATCGAGGCTCGTCGCCGGACGATGATTCGCTTGGGAGTGAGAACCGAACGCAGGAAAGTGACATCCAAGGAATGCCGCTTAGAAAATTCCTGTCCCTCCTCGGAGTTTTCCAAAAAGTCCACCACGACATTACCGGCTCGGATAAATTTAAATTGAACATCTCCGCCACCGTTCCCAATGGTCGTGCCGTCGACAACTGCCGGCGTTTCCAAGGAAGGAGTAGGGACATTGGAAATCTCCCGCTGCTGGCAGCCCGAGCTCCCCATTATCAACATAGCCCAGAGGATTGTGTGGAGCTTATTCACGACTTCTTGCTCCGTTTTCGAGTGAGCGGGAAAAAACCGATTTGGAGCTGGTACACTCTGTCCCCGCGAGGGCTTTCCACGGATTCAGTCAATTCGTGGGTCAATTCCCGAAGAAGTTTCTTAGCCTTGGGAACATCCTGTTCTCGAATGGCGAAAGTCGTTCCAAGGACTTCCCTCTCTGCAACTGCTTCTTGTCGAATAGAGGAGCGGGCCAAGTCCAGCATCTGTTCGTGAAATCGCTTAAGACCCTCATCCGCCACATCGTTCGCCGTTCGCAAATGAACTTGACGCGCACAGAGCCTTCCCTCCGAATCCTTTTCCAATATTCCCAATTGGACCAGTTTTTGAATTGCGGTGCGCGCCTCCCGCGAGGAGATGCGACCGTAGAGTTGGTGCGAAATCCAATTCGGAGAGAATCTAAAACCCTCGAGGTTAACCATTTCCTTCAATGCCGTGTAGTACCACTGGGAAATAACAGAAAACGTATCCAGGTCCAGACGCTCGAACGTTTGGCTCTCCCGCTTTTTCGCCAGTCTCTGCATCAATAGAAAGCTGACATTGCTACCATTTCCGGATTTTTCGAGCTGTACAAGATCGGCAAAATACTCAGCATCTTCGCCGGAGAGTTGAAAATAAGCGGAAAGAGCGCAGGTGAGCTTATAGCTGGGATGTCGCCTACCGGTAAGAATCATGGCCACCGCAGATTTGCTCTTCAATCCCAGCTGGGAAGCCCAGGTAGCATAGCTCCAACTCGCTTGGCGCTCTTTGCGGAAACGATAATAGTCTTGAAGGTAAACGCGGTAATTGAGGTAGTTACGAACCCCTGGAAATCCAGATTGCAGGCTAGCAGCGTCCACATCTTCTCCGCGTAAAACCCAACCCCACCCAGAAACTCGATTGGCGGCACTATACTCAAGCGTTCACAAAAAGGAAGTACAAGTTCGCAAAGTGTGAATATCCCATCCGATCTGCCCTGCGCAGGTACAAGAGTTCTCGAAAGAGTGAACGAAAAACGCAGGGCCCTGTCGGATCGATTGGAGCAATGAAATCCCAGGTGATAATGGGTCACCGCAGAGAGGAAAAAGTTGAAAATCACAAAAGGCCAGCTAGTCGACGATGCTACAAAAATGGAGATTTCAAAGTTTGAGGAAGTACCGAAACCTAAAACCTTTTTTGCGGTCAAAAGTAGTGTGGGTTTCCGTGGGAAAGACCTGGAAAATCAGCAAAAGGTAGCTTGCGATCAGGCTTACAAGCTCGTTGAAGCGTTGATATTGGAAGCGTGCTCTAAGCTTGGTTTCTCGCGCTACCTAGTGAAACACCTGGATAAGTGTAAGGCCTCGTCTAGTTGGTCCTCAGAGTTTCGTGATTGGGTGAGTGCTGCCGAACAGAAAGTTTACTACGTCTGTGAAGAGTCATTTTTATAGGGAAAATTTGTAGAACTTGAGGTCCGTATGAAACAGAGAATCTCAAACTTGGTCGTTACCCTGGCGGTGTTTTCAACGGCCCCGGTACAAGCCCTTCCGAAATGGTATTGCACTATTCTGTGTACGACAACTTACTATGAGGACAATTCTCGTTACGGCACCATTTCTGAATATCGTAGGGGAGATAAGAGCAGTTTCGAAATGGTTGGGGGAGGAGGGAAGAGTACAGAAGAAGGTGCATTTGCTGAAGCGGAACGAACCTGCAAAGGATTCGATAATGGATTCTGGGGGCGGGGAGTGGCGACCAAATTGAAATGCGAATCGTTCGATATTGAAAAACTGGAAGCGGCAGTTACCAAAAGTGCAGGGGAAGTAGTCGATACTCTAGTTTCATCCTATCTTAAGGGTTTAGAAGCGGAAGCAGAGCTAATTGGGGTCAGGGAAGATTTAATTGCGAAGACGCCAGCACGCCCGGATGGAAGCTATGTTCCAAGAAATATTCCCATTAGTGAAGGATTGTTAAAAAAACTTTATGGAGATGAAAGACCTCCAGTTTGCGCCCAATGGGTGGATAAGGTTTCTGTAAACGGTGGACACCAAGGAAAGAGTCGGAACGATGAAAAAATAGAATGGCTCATTCAGGTTTCACTGGTCCATTGTCCTCCTGAATCAAAAAGTATTTTCGTGGACCCAATGACGTCCACAAGAACTGGATTTGATAATCCCCCAGTTCCACAAACGGTTTTGCTGCGAAAACCCAATATAACCGCGACCGTCGGCCCTGCGACGGGAATAACATTTGTTGAGGCCGACACTATTTCAGAAATATCGCAACATCGTGCGACCCTTACCAATCTATCCGGAGAGAAAGTAAAAACATTTCTGATAAGACGCCTGGATCAAAATGTTAAAACTCGAAAGACTAATGAAATGAGTCTTCTGACTTCTGACGAGCTCGGACCTGGGACGCTCCCTTCCTGGGCTCAACCAAACAAGAGAGAAGGATTGCAGATTGAAGCATTCCATCCGATCCCAGACTTCCCCGGAAACGTAGTGATCAGCGATGTATTTAGTCGCGATACAAGTAAATTGAAGCTGGGCGATGCTTGGCGCGACCCAAGGGGGAGGATCTGGGGAGAGATGGTACAGAACGACGACGGCTCTTCTCGTTTTATGAACCATTACGATGCGACCGAATATTGCAAGAGCATCGGTGCCGAATTACCTAGCCGCGACGATTTTCTTAGACTTCGAGAATACCTGGGAGCAAAGCCCGGGATTTTTGGTTATGAGGGTTACGAACCCGGCCTTCCCAATCTGATCTACATGGAAGGGGGGAAAAGCCAAAGTCGCTATTATTGGTCCTCGGATATCGTTGGCAGCTACACCAAAAATGCCTACGCGTTCTATGGAATTAATGGCGAGCTTAAGCCTCGTTACCGTAGCCTTGTCGATTATAGTTCGGTACGTTGTGTATCATCACGGCACTAGGCAGAGCGAGACGCGTTCGGACAGGGCGCTGGGGTTCGCAGTAAAGTGAACGAGATCTGAGAGACTTGCAGTGTTCGAATGGATCTGCCTAGGAAGAATGATAAACATTGTGAAAAGCTCCGCCGAAGCTGGAAGGCTGGCAAAAATATACGCGATTTTTCGAGGACTCTGCGATGCATTTTCTTTTAAAAGGATTTTCTGATCGGCGAACCTTTAGATTGTTGGCTGCTGTTGCGGTAGCTATGGCTGGAATTGGCACTATAAGCTACGGCGATCACATAGTGATCGAGAATCCTTCTGACGTTAAGAAGCTTTCCGATCTACTCCTCCACGGGGGCGACTCGGATGGTGGCAAGGATTTCGGTTTCAACGGTAGTATCGACGGCAAAACATTTTTATTTAATTGTGACAAGTCGAGTTGTACTTTTTTTAAGCCTGAGGCATCAAAGAAATTCTGTCGTTTTAGCGCCATTTGGGGTGGGCCTATCGATGGCCCCCCTTCACGCGAACTCCGTGAAGCTCTCGTCGAGGGCTGCGATCGCTGCATGCGGGTCCTTGAGAAGGGGTGCAAGTATTTAGCTTGCTATGACTCTGCTACGGGCGATCCCCTTCCGATTCCGAAAAATTTGCTTAATGTTATGAATCCCGGATGCCACTGATGTGCTGTTGAGTCCACGAGCAAGTTCCCAAGCTCCGAATATCTCATCCAATCTTACCTCCGTAATCGCAAGGGTTCTCACAAAAGTGAACGAGAACTGAGCCCCCCATCGAGATCGAATGGATCGGCACACGAAGCGTGATAGGCATTCTTCTTAGCCGATGAGAAGCAAATGCAAAGGAAATACGAATGATAAGTGAATTGCTAGGACTACTAGTTTCAGTGTCCGTGTTGTCGATGCCGCCAATGGCCCACGCGGAAGGCCGATATCCGAAGAGAATCGGAGGGCCGGTATTGTTACTGGAGCGAGCAACGGGAGATATCGCAGAGCTGGGACAGTCGAATAAATGTGAGATCTACAGTAACCACGAACAGCTACGGGGTAAGAATATTTCCAAGCTTATTGCGGAAGCAAGAACAGCTCCTGAAGGGGTACTCGACCTCCACAAAAGAGCGACGTATCCGAGAGTGCTTTACTCCGCCTATCTTTTAGTTCCAGGACAGCCGAAGCCCGGCGGAGGCGGATCGTCCGCGGAGCATTTTGAGAAGTTTGTATTCAAGACCGACGCATCAGATATTCGCGGAAAGACTGGTGAGGCCGCGGAAATGCTCAGTGATTTGATCGTCGATATTTGCATTGGGAAACGATAATGTCCGATGCAAGATTTAACATAACATATTTGTTTGGAGGTAAATTGAAATGAATAAGCTCATCTTATCGACGATATCATTAACTTGCCTAGCTCTAGGCAGTGGTGCCTATGGGAACGAAAAGCAATTCGACGAAAGCTCACTTCAACTTCTCACTGTGACATCCAATTGTCTCGGGGAATTTGGTCAGGCGATGAAGGAGGCCAATGGCATCAAATCCGCGGTCCGGAGCGGCTCATTTGCTGAGTCGACCTATACTCTCATCACCCAGCACGAGAGTACGCGAGGGATAGCGTCGATCAGCATTCCCAGAGCGAAACTAGAGATAGTCCAGAAGTGGGACAAGGCATTTCGTACCTTTCGTTATTCCTGTAAAGTATCTCCCTTCGAACAAGAGGAATAGAATTGTCTGAAACTTACGACGCATCACTAATGCGTTTGACGACGAGGACAAGGCCAAAACAGGAATTTGATAATGAAGTGAAAACGTGTTCCCCCATCCGTAATAGGAGTAAGAAATGCTAGGTCAAGTAAGGCTTGTTTGCCTCATTCTCTCTACGTATAGTTTTCTAATCTTTGCTGATGAAGGCTCTCCGAAGCTTAGTTTGTCCGTGAATTTTAAAATGCAAAATGTTTTAGATAAGAATGACGTCCGCTTCGAAAAGCTTGACGGGGAAATTTGGTTCACTCCAACCCAAGATACCATCTGCGGAAAATGGGTGTTTGGAAGTTACTGCCACAAACACTGCCTTTCGCGCTATGTTCTTAAAGTTGGAAAATATGAAATTGAAGAGGATTTTGAGCTCGGCGACACGGGAGAGCGCATCGAGGTTTGGTACAACTGGCAAAGTGATAAAAATGGGCTGAAGTACTGGGTACACACCGCGGATCCGCAAAACCTAAATCTGACTTCAGCAACCCTTACGGTAGATCAAGCGGTTGTTAAAGAACTTTTGAAACTCCCCAACTTCCAGGCCAATTCCCAGCGCGTGATGATCGCAGCGCTCCAAAGGAACTCCGCGATACCGGGTTCGCGATCGATCCACTGGAAAATTGGTACTACAACCACCGATACCAAAGACGGGCGGACAACCTATCACGTCATTATGGAAAGCATTTCACTTTCAGCTCCCGTGGCCAAACAGATTAACGAATCCGCGCCTCGGAATTGAAAAGGGATAACAAGCTTATTCAATTGGAGAACATCGGAGAAAATCTAGGATTGTTTCGGCCCGTCTTTCAAGCATAGGAGGAAAGATCCATGAATCCGTCAGTTGGTTTTGTAGCGCTGTTGGGACTCACGCTCTGGGGTTTACCGGCGCTTGGCGCGTCCATCGAGCCTAGCCACGCTTTCTCCACTGCGTTGAGTGTAGCTGAGTCAGCGATGAGAGAAAAATACAGTCTAGGAATTGAGTACCGCATCTTCGAAGTGACGCGGATTGGAATCGGAGAGTATAAGAAAGGGCACCTTGGGAAATATTCGGTTGATATTAGTTTCTTTAAAACCATAGACCCGGGCGACTTTCTTGATTGTTCTTCATTCTTTGTAATTCGTAAGGTGCCGTTCGCGAAACAACCGGAAGATGTTCGGATTCTAGAAGAAGTACTCAACGATTATCAGATCATTGCAAAACTACAAAACGAGAGCATCCAATGCAAAAAATAGATGCTCTAGTTACGTACCTTTATTGGCAGAGTAGTTC
>JAHFAF010000352.1 GCA_023250715.1 Pseudobdellovibrionaceae bacterium
ACGTGCTCCCCCGGTTTCATGATGAGAGCCTTGCAGACCGGCACGGCTTTGGTATCTCCAATGGAGTATTTGAAGACTTGGTAAATCTGATTGCCCCCGACGTCCACTCTGGAGGAAATGCTATAGAGCGCATCACCGTTGAAAAAGATGTGCCGAAAGGGGCGTGCATCGAGCGAGTAATTGTACCAACGGTGAAGCTTGCGATCGTAAACCCAGGGCGCTGCTTCCGCGGCAAGATATCTTCCTTTCCCGCCGATGAGCCGGGAAAGGGGCTTCCCTGATTCCGTAAGCTTCACCGAGGATTGGAAATGCATCGTCTGCATGATCTCGGCGAACTCATTTCGGTAGATCACACTGTTGTCTTTCTCCGAGAAGAGAAACTCTTCTGGGCTTCCCTGCGTGGGGATTCCCTTAATCTCAGACTGAAAAGTCGTGGTGATATCGGCGAGGGGCTTAGGCCCGCTTCCATCTCCACCACAGCGATTTTGAGTGCCCGCGATGCTTAGGTTTAGCGCCACAATGAATGTCAAAACAGTTGCGCGAATCATAGGTCACCCTCCCTAATCTCCACCTCAGGCACCCAACGGTACCCATTTTCCTCATTTAGAATGGCCTCAGAAGGCAAGCCGACGGCTTTCAATCGTTTCCGCAGAGCGTGAATGTGATAGTAAATCAGCTTGTCATCCACTTCGCCCTGATACGTCCGTTGGTACAACGCTTTCACAATCATCGACTTTTCTAGAAACCTCTTCTTAAGAAGAAGGAGAAGAAGCTTGTCTCGGGGGTCTTTATTTTGCAGTGAAAAACTCTTATCGCGATACGCGACGGTGCTTTCGTTCAAACCAGAGGTGATGTAAACGCTTCCAAGGGTTTCCTCTTTCTGGAGCAGGCCTTCAAGCCTCTGGAGTTGTTCTTGCACGGTCCTAAAATGACGCCCGGAAAACAATTGCCTAATCTCAGTAAGAATTTCCTTCACCTGAGATAACTTCTTCTGATCCAGGTAGTTCAAAGCTTGAATGACCTTCCCAGAGAAAAACCCGTACCAATCCTGTTCCGCCGTGAGATTCTTGAACATCTCATTCAGGCCCTGTTCTGCTAAATCGTTTTTTCCCTCGCGGTAGGCGATGAAGTTTTTCCAAATAGCGACAAGCGTGCACGTTGTCAGATCGCTCGTCTCTATAGAGTTCACAATGAGATGTGCTGAGGCGACATCGTCCTTCATCATGTAGTAATCAGCTAGCAACATCCTAGCCTTCGGATGAAGACTCTTTGCATGAGGATTTTTTACAATCTCTTCGAACAGTGCCCGGCAGGCTTCCAATTTCGGAGGGTTCAAATAACGATAAACTACTCCCAATGAGTACTGGACCTCGGGGAGTCGGGTCCTCTCATGCCATTTCTCGAGTTCCGAGACGTAGAACTTCAGCTCGTACTCTTTTCCTAGCTCCACGAGAGTGCGCACGAACATGCCGATGTACTCGGCGTGTTCCTTTTCTGGCTTAAAAGGCAGGCGATCGAAGTAGCGCCGGAAGATATTGTACGCCTCGACCAGTCTCCAGGCGTAGAAGTAGGCTTTCGCCTCTTCAAGTTGAGTACGGTTTTTCGATTCCATTTATTGTTGGGAGAGCGAGCGAAGAAGACTCAACTAGAATAGCACAGCTATTTGGAACACCCGCGATACACCGCCGAAAAAACGCTCCATTGGGAGCGACTTTACCCCTTAGATTTACGAGACCAGGTGTTAACACCTGAATAGGGGAAAAAGCGGGGGCGCTTTCAATTTCTGTTAATTTCAATTTGTCAGCAACTCGCGCTCGATTTCTTCTCCACGCTAAACGAGGTCTTAAAAAAAATCAGGGGGCAGGCATGTCTAGACTTCTAGTCATCGGGATGGGTTTGTGCGCTTTGAACGTTTTCGCCGCGAGAGATCTAAAACTAGTGACCTCGCCTGCACGGACGAAGCAGGAAAGAAACCTCATCACCTCAACGGGAGTAGCCCTCGACGAAGTTCGTTCTAACTCTGTTAGGTTCTTGGCATCCCCGGATGAACTCCGTCGTTTGAAGGAACTGGGCGTTCCCATCACGGTCAGTTCGCTACCCCAGCCAAGTAGAAATTTCCCCATAGAGGATGCGGCATTTCATGACTACGAAGAAGTACATGCCGAGCTCGAGCAACTGGCAAAGGAAAATCCCGAAGTCGCCCAAGTCATTACCATCGGAAAAAGTTTGGAGGGACGAGAGCTTTGGGGGATTCGCATTTCTTCCTCAAAGCAAAAGGATTCGCTTCCTACCGCAATTTTCATGGGGTGCCACCACGCAAGGGAACACTTGAGCGTGGAGATTCCGCTAAAGCTTGCTTCCCACCTCGTCACGCACTCGCGCAGTGACGCTCGGATTCAAGAGCTATTGGCGAATTCGGAAGTTTGGATCGTTCCCATGGTGAATCCCGACGGAGCGGAGTTCGACATCGCCAGCAAAGACTACCAATGGTGGAGAAAGAACCGCGCGAAGAACGACGGCGAAAGCCGCGGAGTCGACTTGAATCGAAATTACGGCGGAAAGGGGTGGGGCGGCCCGGGAAGTAGCGGTGTTGCTTCCTCCGATATTTATCACGGCCCCTCGGCATTCTCAGAGCCTGAGACTCTGGCCGTGCGAGATTTTGTTCGGGCAAGAAAACGTGCGACGGTGTTGCTTACGTTTCACACGTTTAGCGAGCTCGTCCTTTGGCCGTGGGGACACACGGATGACGAAATCGAAAACGTGGAAGATCGTCGGGTTTTTGAAACGATGGGCAAGAAAATGGCGACGTGGAACCATTACACACCTGAGAAAAGCAGCGACCTCTATTTGGCGTCAGGCGACACGACGGACTGGGCCTACGATGAGCTCAAAATTTTCGCCTTCACCTTCGAACTTTCCCCGAACAGTCTCTTCGCAGGGGGGTTTTATCCCGGAGCAAAGGCTATCGAGCCCACTTTCCAGGCCAATCTCGAGCCGACGCTTTATCTCATCGAACACGCCCCCAATCCCTATGCCGTGAATCACAGCGTAACGGACCCGCTAGGGATCATTCGATAAATTTTACTGCGGCGATCTAAATTGATATTATTAGCGAAATGACCGCACCCGCCCTCTCCGTCATCGTTCCGGCGTTGAACGAAGAGTTAAATCTCGAAGGTACGATCAAGAATATCCAAGAGACCGCACCCCTTCATTTCGAGGATTGGGAAATATTGATTTTTGACGATGGAAGCACGGACGCCACGGGAAAAATCGCCGAGCGCCTGGCAAAAGCAGAACCCCGCATTCGAGTCATTCACCACGAAGCCCCCAAAAATATCGGGGGATGTTACAAAGAGGGCATTCTTTTAGCGACAAAGCCCTTCCTCATCATGATTCCCGGGGATAATGAGTGCGGAAGCGAAGTCATGAATAAAATTTTCTCGCTCGCCGGCACCGCTGACATGATTATTCCCTATACGTCGAATCACGAAGTTCGCCCTTGGGGCCGGCAGGTCCTCTCCCAACTCTTCGTCACGTGGATCAATTGGATAGGCTCGCAAAAGCTCAAGTACTATAACGGCGCCGTTCTTCACCGCACCGATCTCTTGCGCTCGATCCCCATTCAAACCGACGGCTTCGGGTATCAAGCGGAAATTCTTTTGAAGCTTTTAAGGCGTGGATACTCTTACCGCGAGGTAGGAATCGAAATCACCTACCGCCCCTTCGGAAAATCCAAGGCCGTTACTCCCACTAGCCTGCTGAAAATGGGGCGCTTTCTCTTAAATCTGACCCTCCAACGCTCCTTTGCTTAACTTGCCGCTGTCCATTAAGACAGCGGCTATCCCGAGCGTAAGCGAAGGGATCTTATTGGACCTAGCTTAACTCTCGTTAATGCTTTCCCGGTGCTCCCACTCATCAACACTTAATCTCCCTCTAGACTGAACCCTGGCAGTCTAACAAAGCGAAGAAGATCGTGTTGGGGGATACCGGCGGGTGCTGGTATCCCCTTTTTCTTTTCCCTAGGTAATTGACAAATAGCGTTATACGCGGAGATGTAATGGAGATTGGGTATGGCGGGGTTCTTACTATTTCTATTTTCACTTTCACTTCCTCTTTTCGCCGACTCTTGTCGCACGACGGCCATTGCGTTCGCGGAGAGCTTGGGCCTGCATTATCTTGAGAGCGCAGGAAAGAGGGGAAAGCGTTTCATCTATTTAGACGCCGACGGAAAGCAAATTACGAACAAGAAAGAAATCGAAAGAATGCGTAATTTCGGGCTCCCCAAGGGTTACCAAAAAGTGTGGCACTCTTCTGATCCTAAGAGTCACATTCAATTCACCGTCGAGAACGATAGAGGAAAAGTCCAATACCGGTATCACCCCAATTGGGTTGAGGCACGAAATGAAGCGAAGTACGAACACCTCCCCGATTTCGGCCATGCCCTCATCGCTATTCGCAAAGGGGTCGCAGAGGCTCTTAAACAAAAAGCGTTTTCCGAGGAGAAATTATTGGCCGCCGTGATTCGTTTGATGGATCTCACTTCTATCCGAGTGGGAAACAAGGAGTACGCACAGGAAAATGAGACTTATGGACTCACGACCCTGCTCGGCCAACACGTGCGCGTGATCGGAAATAAGATTTTTTTGAAGTTCACTGGAAAGGACGACGTAGATCATTCCATCGTCACTGAAGACGCCGAGATAGCGGCAATTATTCGGGAGAACCGCTC
>JAHFAF010000353.1 GCA_023250715.1 Pseudobdellovibrionaceae bacterium
CCCTGAAAAAAAACGGCTCTGGATTGAAACGGCATCATTCTATTATAGCATTGTGGAGAGTTCTTTCTAAGTACTCGACTTTACATATAAATATACCTACCCCCCAGCGGGGGATTACTGCCAGAATACGATTTCTGGAATACTGAACTTGTTCGAGTGGCGAATGTTGAACGTTAGCGGATTTTCAGGAGGTACGTATGCTAAAGCAAACTACGAATCAAAAAGGATTTACCTTGGTAGAGCTGGTTATCGTCATGGCGGTAATCGCTCTGATTTTGAGTGTCGTCATTCC
Source organism: Pseudobdellovibrionaceae bacterium (assembly GCA_023250715.1). GTDB lineage: Bacteria > Bdellovibrionota > FAC87 > UBA2466 > UBA2466 > JAHFAF01. The sequence continues at coordinate 293 of JAHFAF010000353.1, forward strand.
CAACCTAAGAGGCATGCAACAAGAAGGTCAGATTACCAAAGCGGAGTCTGAGCTTCAGACTTTGAAAACGGCAGTGGTCTCCTATTGGAGAAATAACAGCAACGCTTATCCGGCGAATATTCATTCAGCATTGACCGGCGCCTCACCGACAGTAATTTCCTCAGTGCTCGCGGATCCCTTCATCACCGATGGTTCGAATAACACTTACGGATATGTCACTGGAACGGATACCAACTTCGGGCCTTACTTCGCGATCTACACCAAAGGGCCCAAGGGTGATACCGATTTACCGAGCTGGGATTCGACAAACGGCCGATTCACCTATAGCGGCAGCGGCCGTGTGGTGAGTAATGCTCCAGTAATTAAGAACTAAAGCTGAAAGTAGTCTAGCGGAGGCGATGGTGGAAGCTGGGTATGTGAAGGTAGTGCAGAACCCGAAAACGCGGATTGAAGGGCCATCTCGGTGGCCGAGGCCGCCTGGCGCAGAAGCTGGGCGGCCTTATTTGTTTGAGAGTCTCTCTCTCTCGCCGGAGGAGGGACGTAAAACTTGGTTAAGCGGCTATTTTGGACTGGGCGATCTCTTCCGCTTCCTGGATTCCCAACACCCGAACCACTTCCTCGAGGGTCGTGAATCCTCTTTGGACCTTGTCGAGCGCGTTCTCCCGGATGGTCACCAAACCCTGCAGTCGAGCGGCATGGAAAAGCTCTTCTGGTGAGGCCCCTTTCTGAATGAGCGGTCTTAATTCGTCGTGAATCACCAATAATTCAATGATAGGAATACGCCCCTTGTATCCGGTCTGGTGGCACTGCGGGCAACCCTTTCCTCGGGTAAGAGTCTTCGGAAAAGGCGCGACAAATCCTGCCTCCTTCATTTGTTCGCAGGATGGAGCGAAAGGCTCCTTACAATTCTCACAAACCTTTCTCACCAGGCGTTGGGAAATGACCCCTTGCAAAGCTGCAGCAACAGTAAAAGGCTCCACTCCCAAATCGACAAATCGCGCCACGGTCTGTGCCGCGGAATTTGCGTGCACCGTGCTTAACACCAAATGACCCGTGAGGGCGGCTTGCACGCCGATGGCGGCGGTCTCCAGATCACGCATTTCCCCGACGAGAATGACATTAGGATCGAGCCGCAGCATGGCTCTTAGGCCCGTGGCAAAGGTAAAGCCTTTCTTAACATTCACCTGCGCTTGCGACACTCCCGCCATGCGATACTCGATCGGATCTTCGATCGTAAGAATATTGCAATCAGGCGAGTTCAGGTGCGCCAGGATCGCATAAAGAGTCGTGGATTTTCCACTTCCCGTCGGTCCCGCGCAGACGATTAGCCCATAGGGGTTTTCGACTATTTGGAGAAGTTTTTCCTTTTCCCCCGCCGAGAGAAGCAAATTGTCGATGCTTACCCCTCCTTTATTGGAGTCTAGAATTCGGATGACTATTTTTTCTCCGTACTCCGTCGGATAGGTTGCTACTCGGAAATCCACCGTACGACCGAGAATATTTTGTCGGAAAGTCCCGTCCTGGGGGAGTCGTGCTTCGGCGATATCCATGCCGGACAGGATCTTAATCGCCGCTGCAAAGGGTGCGGTAAAAACCTTGTCGAAATTCTTTATGGCACGCAAAACCCCGTCCTGCCGGAAGCGCACACGGTAGGTGGACTGCATCGGCTCAAAATGCATATCGCTGGCGCCGGTCGAAACGGCATGATTGACGAGGTAGTTGATTACTTGAGCAATGGGGCCGTGCGGATCTTCGATGAGTTTTTGTTCCGTAAGCTCCGGCGCGTCCGCAAGTTCCTTGGCTCGGCCCTCCAGCATCTCATCGATATTTTCCTGCGCCTGGGAAAACTCTTGAAGCCGTGTCCGGACCTCGGAAGGGTAAGCAAGGACGAAGTTCAAGAAATTTGGAGTGAATTTTTGCAATTCCGGAGAGAGAAGTTGCGCCTGAAATATAGAAGTGGTTGCTACCGTTAGAATATTTCCGGACAATCCAACAGGTAAAAGCTGGTGCTTGTTGCGAACGTCCTCGGGGAGAAGCTGCACTATCTCGCTCTTCAAGGGGTAGCTCTTCAATTGTAAAACCCGCGTGCCGAAGCACTCGACCTGAATTTCCACCGCCTGGCGTTCGGTTAAAATGTTCGCTTGTTGCAAGTTCGCGAGGACTCCGATTCTGTTCTTGAGATTGAGCTTTCTTGCCTGCTGAAGTTGCTCCTCTGTCACGCCATATTTGGCGATCAACTGAGCTTCGAGAAATCCTTCTTTGGGAGCTTCCGCCATACTCTATTACGCCGCCTTTTTGGTTCTATTGCGAATGGAAAAATATAAACTGATCTCATCTGTTGCATGACTCAACGAGAGTCTCAACGCCCCGGGATTACCCTGCTCCGAGAGCAAAACATCGGCATCGGTGAGCAGAGGAAGAGGATGTATTTCGAGGTTTAGGCCCTGCGACTGAAACTTTTGCAAAACTTGTCTAAGCGCTTCTGCAAATAGCCCCTCCACCACCTCTTGGGACTCTTTGCTAAACCCTTCCGCTTTTGATTGGAGTAAAACTTCCGCGATGAGAAACGCGGTCTCCCATTCCAAGGTGAGCGTGAGTTTCCCTTCCAGGTCACCGGTGAAAAGTGCACCTAGGATCACGGAGCCATAGGCTCCGGTGGTCATTACCGGCGCAAGCTTTCCTATGGTAAGTGGGGCCAAGGTCGGAATTTTGGCCTCGAGCACATCGAAAAGGCCCTCAAGAATCGTGTTCATTTCCACCGCGTTTAGCATAGATTGACGCATGGGGTCGTTCCCGGGTGGGAGACTCCTCATTCCTTCTCCTAGGATTAACGTCATTCCTCCGGAAATTATTGAGTCCTGCCGATAAGTTAAATGGAGAACTAGGTCATGCCTCAATACCAAGCTCATGCCATGGACAATGACGGCCACCTACGAGTGGAGCGCGTGGAGGCGGCGTCAGAGCGGGATGCCATGGAAAAATTGCAGCAAAAAAAGCTTGTCGTTCTCGAGCTTAAGGTGTCGACCGAGAGCGCGCCAGTCGCGGAAGAAAAAGTTGCCGTAAAAACTCCGAGTGTCCGCATTTCCGTAGTTTTGGGCTTCTACGAGCAGCTGGGGTTTCTCATTAAATCCGGGATTCCTGTTTTTCACGCGATTCGCATGTTGTCGGAGACATTAAAGAATAAAAACCTAACTTCGATCTTAAAAAACGTGCTCTACGAGCTCTCTGAAGGCTTTCCACTTTCAGGCTCTTTGCAAAAATACCCGAACGCCTTTCCGTCGTTGCATACGCACCTGATTTCCGTCGGAGAAAAATCCGGAAACCTAGATTCCGCTCTTCACCACCTGGTCGAATTGGTGAAGGAAGGGGAGGATATTCGAGACAAGATTATCAAGGCCTCGGTTTACCCCCTCTTTTTACTGACGATGGCCGGGTCTCTCGTTCTGGGTCTTCTCTTTTTCGTATTTCCGAAGTTTGAGGAGATCTTCAAATCGTTCAATGTGAATCTGCCCCCGACCACGACGTTCTTTCTCCAGGCAAGCCAGTATTCCAGAAACAATGCCGTTTTGATTTTCTCTCTGCTCGGAGGGGCGGGGCTAGGTCTATTTTATTTTCTCCGTTCGGAGAGGGTTTCTGAGACCCGCGATAAGTGTTTTCTAGCTCTCCCGCTCTTTCGAGACGTCTTAGTCTCGATGTTCGTGGCACTTTTTGCAAAGACGCTTGCAAGTCTATTGAGAGCTGGAATCCCTCTTCTGGAGGGGCTTTCGATTTGCCAGCATACGATGAGTGGAAAGCTAAAACGGGACTTTTTCGACAAGCTGATTGCGACCGTGAGGGAAGGGGAAAAGGTCTCAAAGGGGATGGAGGGAAGCCCGTTCATTCCAGAGATGGCAAGGCAGCTCGTGATGATTGGTGAAGCGACCGGCAATCTGGATCTCATGTTGGAAAACATTTTCACGTTTTACAAACGCCGGTACACGGAGCTTTTAACACAGCTGACGGCAGTTCTTCAGCCGCTTTTGCTTTTTTTTGCGGCTGGCTTAATTGCCCTGGTCGCGATGTCACTTTTTGTGCCCTTGTTTAAGTTGGGCTCGGCAATGAGGTCGGGAAGCTAATGGATGACAAGAAGAACATTCGAATGCTCCTTGTCGCGGGCGCGGTGCTTCTTTTGGCTGTATATCGATTGGGGTCGCCTTTCTTAAAGGAGACGGAAGAGATGCGCGTGGAAGCGCAAGAGATCGAGCAAAACATCATTGCCGTTCGCCAGGAGGCCGCGATGTACGGCTTGGGTTGGGAAAAGACGATGGGCGGGCGGGAAAAAACGGTGATGGAGCGCCTGCCGGACGGACTTCGCTCGAGCGACGTGTTGAAATACTTTCTGACTGATTTTGAGCAAAGGTCTCCTGGAAGAGCTCTTTTT
>JAHFAF010000354.1 GCA_023250715.1 Pseudobdellovibrionaceae bacterium
ATTCGCCGAACGGTAAAGACGCCGAGCGGAGAATCGGTGCGCATTCAGTACGAAGGCGATCGCCCGCTTTACATCGCGACGACTTTCGACGACATGGATGACACCGATGCTGTGTTCAAAGGCTCTGTTGCCTATTTCGATTATTCGGACGGGCATGAGTTCTACGGCAAGGCTGAAGCTCGGTTACGTAAGGATTAGTTTTAAAAACCCCTCGGGTTTCCCCGAGGGGTTTTCTCTGTTTTACAACCACGCTTGTTTATTTTCCGCGGCGTATTTCTGAACCCCGATCGGAGACCGGCCTATAATCTCGCGAACATTGTTGTTCACGTTGGCCGCATATCCCTGGCGCAAGAATCCAAAGATGAGGAGAAGAAAGTCCGAGTAATCTTCAGGTAACCCTGCCTGCAATAGTCCTTGCTTGAATGGCTCGGGCTGGACATCGGAGTAAGTGATTCTCTTTCCCGACACTTCGGAAAGTGCCGAGGCCACTTGGTCGTGATCCACCGCTTCCGGGCCAGTGAGATCAAAGTCTCGATTCTTCAATTCATCGGATACGAGAAGCCTTGCCGCCACCGCCGAGACATCTCTCGTGTCGATGAAGCTTACCTTCGCCGTTCCGCCTGGAACTAGAATCTTGCCCTGCTCGCGAATTCCTTGAACCCAAAACGTATTGAAGTTTTGCAAGAACCAATTGGGCCGGAGGATGTTGTAAGTAAGACCCGACTTCTCGAGCTCAATTTCCGCTCGGCGCATTGGAGTGTCTCCAGCATTCGCTCCCATCGCGGTCATGAGGACCACTTTTTCTAGACCACGGCGCTTCGCCTCTTGAATGAGCGGCGATAGCACTTGGTACTGATTTGCGTATCCAGCGGGAGAGAGAAAGAACGCCCTATCGATTCCCTCGAAGGCTTGTTTCAATCCTTCTCCGGTGAGCAGATTCACTTCAACTTTTTCCTTGCTGTCACTTTTCTTGCCCGTCGTCGCACGGACTACGTGCCCTTGCGCCTTCAATTGACGGATGATCTCGGCGCCCACTGTTCCCGATCCCCCTACCACTAAAATTGTCTTTTTCATGTCTCACTCCTTGTGCTCGGTGAATTCGTCTCACCGTGAAAAAAGAATGCCACAGCCTCGAATAGTTGATTAGATGCAATAATTGAAACATAATGTTGCTGTATTGGAACAATAGAAATGGAGCTCGAAACCACTCAAGCCTTCGTAAAAGTAGTCCAACTGGGAAGCTTTACGCGGGCGGCCTCGGTCCTTCGCTTACCGAAGTCCTCCATTAGCCGGATGGTGAGCCGCCTCGAGGAAGAGACAGGGACGAAGCTCCTCATTAGAACGACAAGAACGTTGAAACTGACAGCTTCTGGAAGGGCGTTCTATGAAACCTGCTTGGGACCACTCCAACAATTGGAGGACGCGAAAAAATCCTTGCAGGGACAGGACAGTATTGTCGCAGGCGTAGTCCGAATCACCGCACCGGAAGATTTAGGCACTTTTTACCTTTCCCCTGCAATAGGCCGCTTGGCGCTCGAACATCCTGGACTGCAATTCGAATTCAACTATACGGACGAGACGGTGGATCTCGTGCAGGAAGGTTTCGATCTCGCAGTTCGAATCGGAAGACTCAACCCGTCTCGATTTCACGCTAAGAAACTTGGAGAGATAGTCATGGGCCTCGTGGCTTCGCGAGACCATGGGATTCGAGAGCCTCGCGATCTCACGCGCCATCCCTCTATCGCCTATTTGCCACGCATCGCCCAGCCCAAATGGATTTTAAAATCAGGGAAGAAAACTGAAAGCCTATCCGTTCACCCTCAAATTGTAGGAAATCAAATGACGAGCTTGGTACGACTAGCGGCCGAGGGCGCGGGAATCGCAATGGTACCGCTTTATCTTTGTCGGGAGCACTTCAGCACCGGAAAATTAATTCGAGTGCTTCCGGAGTGGACAGGACCATCGTTCCTCGTTTCTCTGGTCTCACCGCGTTCTTCCGGATCCTCTGCGCGCTTGAAATTAGTGGGAGACACACTCACGGCTGCGGTACAATCCGCGTTACAGAAAGCCTGACTCTTTCGAAAGGAACGCCATGAAAAATCTTTCTCATATCGCACTGGGTCTACTCACCCTATTTGTTTTTGGTTCTGGTTATAACGAAGACATCGCGGAGCATGCGAAGAAACTTCACCAGTCGAGCCTACTCGTTGATGGGCATAACGATCTTCCCTGGCGCTTGAGAGAAGATAACGACCTCACTCTGTCTCAGCATGATTTGATGCAGACGCAAATTTACAACACCGACATTCCGAAGCTTCGCAAAGGTGGAGTGGGTGCTCAATTCTGGTCCGTCTATGTTCCAGCGGAACTCATGCAGACAGGGACAGCCGCTAAAGTAACGCGCGAGCAGATAGACCTTGTGCACACGATGATCAAAAAGTATCCAGACACCTTTGAACTGGCGCTCACGGCGAAAGACATCGTACGCATTCACGATACCGGAAAAATTGCCTCGATGATCGGCATGGAAGGCGGGCACTCGATTGAGAACTCGCTCGAGACCTTACGAGATATGTACGCCCGAGGTGCTCGGTACATGACGATGTCCCACTCCAAGAACCTTTCATGGATTGAAGCATCCACCGATAATCCATTGCCTGTTGCCCTCACGGATTTTGGTAAAGAAGTCGTGAAGGAGATGAATCGAATAGGAATGTTCGTCGATATCTCCCATATCTCGGCACGCGCCATGAGAGAGGTGATGAAAGTAGCACAGGCCCCCGTAATCGCATCTCACTCTTCCGCGTACGGCCTGAAGCAACACGTTCGGAATGTTCCCGACGACGTCCTCCAGATGGTCGCAAAGAATGGTGGAGTAGTAATGGTCAACTTCTACCCTGCGTTCATTGGTAAGGAGAAGTCCTGGAAACCATTCTCAGCCCTTGGAAACAACTTCCATATCGACGACTGCGTGGAGGAAGATGTAAACAAATGGCGCCGCGAAGGCCGCGTACCGACCGCAGATGTAGGCACCGTGGTCGATCACATTGAATGGATCGCACGCGTGGCCGGCATCGATCACGTGGGCCTGGGCTCCGACTTCGACGGGGTTCCGACATTGCCCGTAGGAATGGAAGACGTCTCCAAATTCCCGGCCATCACCGAAGAACTCGTAAAACGCGGGCATAGCGACGAAGACATCCGGAAAATCCTTGGCCTAAACCTTGTGCGCGCCTTCGAGGATATGGAAAAAGCGTCCGGGAAGTGATGCTTCTCCGGCATGTAAATATTTGTGGTGCGTGGAGCAGAGGGTGGTGAGATTTTCTAGGGTGTCCGCTCCTCCAAAGGCTCTTGGCGTCTTATGATGCACATGTAGCCAACGCCTTGATGAGCGCCGCTTTCCAGTAGGAGTAATGAACGTGCACTGGGCTACGTCCCTCTTTGCGACCTGAGTTCTCACACTTGGTTGCGCAACCAATTTCCGTTGCAGAGGATCTGCTTTCTTCAGGAATAGATCCGCCATCGAGGAAATCGCCTCTTCAAGAGTGCAAGCCTTACCCATTTTTTGACTAAGAAGATCCTTCACTCTCTCAAGTTTCGATTCAAGCTCTGGGCTAACCGCCAGGTGAATTTTCTCCTGGGGGAATTTATCGGGGAAATGGATCTTAAGCTCCTTATCCAAAGCCCTTTGAGGAAGCTCTTTCGCTTTCTTGAGCCAAACATCTTTATTGGTGGGTGTCAGATGAGGAACCACACGTCTTGCATTGGTGGTGTGAATCTCTCCCTTATCGATCATCACTTTAAGTTCGGGAACCTCTCGCATCTTTCTCGTGATTCCCACGTACGTGTAGGCTTGGGTATCACTTAAATGAAGTGCCTCTACACAATAAGTGTGAAAAGAAGAGTAAGCCATCCGGTCATAGACTCTTTCTTTATCGACGTCCAAGAGGGCTTGAAGCAACCGGCTCTCGCCCTTCTTGAAATCTTTCGCTGCACCCACTGCCGTTTCATGAATCTGTTGAATCTTTGTCATAAAAAAGTCTTACCACGACTTTTTTGACTCATCTGGAAGGCCACACGATCGACGATCATCAGACGAGGAAAGATTTTCGAGAAAAATAACGAAGGAAGGTGTTTGAGATAGCAATAAACACACAAGGGACGAAGAATTAAAAGGTGATTCAACCCCTAAAAAATATCCGGAAATACGTCGTCAAGAAATATTTTGGTAGCGCAACCAACTCCCGTGGCCGGCTTTCGTGGGCCAGCAAAGCGGCCCGCGAGAGCCGTGCCCATCCAATTTACCGATTTAGGATCTCATGTTAGCCTCCTCTCAGATAGGGGAGGCTACATGAGCGAAGGTACAGTTCGAATTATCGATAGAGAAAGTGAAGTGCTAAAAGGAAATCCCCTGGGAGATCCCTCGCGGCGCAAAACTTGGATCTACCTACCCCCGGGATTTTCTCCCGACAAAAAGGTTCCGGCCCTCCTGGCATTAAATGGCTTCACCGGAAATGGCGCCATGTTTTTCAACCCCTCGCCCCTTTCGGAAGACTTAAAGTCGAGACTCGATAGACTCATCGGCTCCGGAGCATGTCCCCCTTGCATGGTGGTGGCTCCCGATTGTTTCACGAAAGTGGGCGGTAGCCAGTATTTGAATTCCACAGCAGTAGGCCGTTACCAGGATTACCTGATTCAAGAAATCATTCCC
>JAHFAF010000355.1 GCA_023250715.1 Pseudobdellovibrionaceae bacterium
TTTTGCCCATCGTCGGCGTGGGCTTGCCGTTTTTCAGCTATGGCGGATCTTCTTTACTCACCTTCATGACGGCAACCGCCCTTTTGCTAAACCTCGGTCGCAAGAAATATATCTTTTAGGTAGCCTTCTAAACTCCGCGGCGGTATTTGCCGCCGATTTCGTAGAGGGCCTGGGTGATTTGGCCTAACGAGCAGAGGCGGGAGGCGTGCATGAGTTCTGCGAAAATATTTTCGCCGTTTTGAGCTGCGGCTTTCAGCTTTTGTAGGGCGGCGGGCGCGACGGCGGCATTACGCGCTTGAAATGCCCTCAAGTTCTTGATCTGTTCATCCTTCTCCGCATAGCTTGCCCGCACGAGCTTACTCGCGTCGAAATCCAAATTCCCAGTCCCTAGAGGATTTAAAAAAGTATTTACGCCAATCAGGGGTAGCTCCCCATCATGTTTTTGTTGCTCGTAGAAAAGGGATTCTTCTTGAATCTTTGAACGCTGGTATTGGGTTTCCATTGCCCCCAAAACTCCGCCGCGTACACTCAAGCGCTCAAATTCCGCTAACACTGCTTCCTCGACTAGCTCGGTTAGCTCTTCGACGAGAAAACTTCCCTGCATGGGGTTTTCATTTTTCGCCCATCCGAATTCCTTGGCGAGAATCAGCTGAATGGCCATGGCCCGCCGGACGCTTTCCTCGGTGGGGGTCGTCACGGCTTCATCGTAAGCGTTCGTGTGCAAGGAATTGCAGTTATCAAAGTAAGCGAGCAATGCCTGCAGCGTCGTTCGAATATCATTGAACATGATCTCTTGGGCGTGAAGAGAGCGGCCGGAAGTTTGAATGTGGTACTTGAGCTTTTGGCTGCGCTCCGAAGCGGAGTAACGGTACTTCATCGCAAGGGCCCAGATCCGGCGTGCCACTCGCCCAATGACAGTGTACTCGGGGTCTAGGGCATTGGAGAAAAAGAAACTGAAATTGGGGGCGAAATCATCGATTCTCATGCCCCGAGAGAGGTAATATTCGGCGTAGGTAAAGCCATTCGCCAGGGTAAAGGCCAATTGGCTAATAGGATTCGCTCCGGCCTCCGCTATGTGGTAGCCGCTGATGCTGACCGAGTAATAATTTCGGATTTGATTGTCGATGAAATATTGTTGAATGTCCCCCATCATGCGCAGGGCGAATTCCGTCGAAAAGATGCAGGTATTTTGGGCTTGATCCTCTTTTAGAATATCCGCCTGAACGGTGCCTCGAACTTTCCTTAGCGTGTCTTGGCTAATCTTCTCGAATTCCTCGGGCGTGGGCTTCCTTCCCAGCCGATCGATCTGTTGATCGATTGCCGTATTGAAGAAAAATGCCAAGAGCATCGGCGCCGGCCCGTTAATGGTCATGGAAACGGATGTGTTAGGGTCGCACAGATCGAAGCCCGCATAGAGCTTCTTTGCATCGTCGAGAGAGCAAACGCTTACCCCACTCTCGCCGATTTTTCCGTAAATGTCGGGCCGTTCATGGGGGTCTTCCCCATAGAGGGTAACGCTATCGAACGCCGTGGAAAGGCGCTTTGCTTTTTCCCCCTCGCACAGCATGTGAAAACGTTTATTGGTCTGGGTCGGGGTTCCCTCGCCCGCGAATTGTCGCTTGGGATCTTCTTCCGTGCGCTTAAAGGGATAGACGCCTGCTGTAAAAGGAAAGTACCCCGGCAAGTTTTCAAGCCAAACAAAGCGGGCCGTGTCCGCGCGGGAGAGAAAACGAGGGGCGACTACCTTAGGAATGGAGTTTCCGCTCAAGGTTTTAGAGGTAAGAGGGACTGTGATCTTTTGATCCCTCACGGGATAGGTGATCGAATCTTTACGGTAGAGCGGAGCAAGCTTTTCGAATTCCTCTAACCGAGAAAGTGCCTCCGGCTCGATTTGTGCTGTCAGCTTTTCTCGCTCTGCGGAAAGCTCGGGATAGGTGCCGACTAAAGAATCCACAGCTTCAAGGCGTCCCACGATGGCCGCCTCTTCAAGGCGCTTTTTTCGATAATCGCGCACGCGATTGGAAATCTCAGAGAGGTATTGAGTGCGATCCTTCGGGACAATGGAGAACTTCAGGGGATCCCCGATCTCAAAACGCTTGGGGTTCACGCGATTGCGTTGAACCTCCTGGGAAAGTTTCAAAATATATTCGTAGACGGCTGTAGCGCCCGGATCGTTAAAGCGCGAAGCAATGGTTCCGAATACCGGATATTGCTCCACGGGCACTCTTTCGAGCTCCCGGTGATTTCGCCGGTATTGTTTGCGGACGTCATTCAAAGCGTCCAGCGCTCCGCTCTTGTCGAACTTATTGATGACGACGACATCGGCGTAGTCGAGCATGTTGATTTTTTCCAGCTGGGTGGGGGCTCCGAACTCGCTCGTCATTACATAAACCTTAATTTCGGCAACCTCAGTAATAGAGGTATCGGCTTGGCCAATGCCCCCTGTTTCGACGAAGATCCAATCGAATCCGGCATGCCTTAAGAGCTGCACTGCCTCGCCCGTCGCGCGGCTCAAGGAGAGATTGTCTCCTCTAGTCGCAAAGGACCGCATAAAACAGCGGGGATTTTGAAGACTATTCACCCGGAGCCTATCTCCTAAGAGTGCGCCTCCCGTTTTCCGACGAGTAGGATCCACGGCAAGGATGGCAACCTTGGAGTTCAAATCGCCTTCGAGTAGGCGAAGCGCTAATTCATCGGTGAGGCTAGATTTCCCCGCTCCGCCCGTGCCGGTCATGCCGATGACGATCCCTTTCAAGGGTAATGCGTCCATCTTTTCAAGCAATGCCTTGATCCTGATTGGCTCCGCCATTTCACGGAGTTCAATAGCGGTAAGCGCCTGGGCGAGCCCTTGGGGAGAGTCTTGGAAACACAGGGTCTTCTTCCAATCCACATGGGCAAGCGGATCTGCATCGGTCTTTTTCAACATGTCGTCGATGAGCCCTTGCAGGCCCATTTTTCGGCCGTCCTCAGGAGAATAGAGCTTAGTGACCCCCTTACTCTCGAGATCCTTGATCTCGGATAGGGTAATCGTGCCTCCTCCCCCTCCAAACACTTTAATGTGTGAGGCGGAGTGCTTTTTGAGGAGTTCGATGATGTATTTGAAAAATTCTACATGGCCACCTTGATAGCTTGAGACAGCGATGGCCTGGGCGTCCTCCTGGAGTGCTGCCTGGACTATCTCTTCGGCGGAGCGGTTGTGCCCCAAATGGATCACCTCGGCCCCGGCAGACTGGAGAATGCGGCGCATAATATTAATGGCCGCATCATGGCCGTCGAATAGGGACGCCGCGGTTACGAATCTAACCCGGTTCTTGAGGCGATAGCTTGAATCGTGGGGCATGGAGGAATCTTAAGAGTTCCGGTTTACTGATCCCACTCTTTATATAAAATTAGATATTTAACGGCAACTATGACGAAAACACCCCAACTTATCCAAGATCCCCGGCAATTAGATCAAATAGCCCAGAAACTGAAAGGGAGTAAGGCGGTCGCCGTTGATACGGAATTCATCCGAGAGACCACCTTCTTTCCTAAGATTGCTTTGTTACAACTTGCTACTTTGGACGAGGCTTGGCTTCTCGATCCCCTGGCGCTCGACAAAGCCATGCTTGCACCCATTCTCGAGATCTTTGCCGACACAAAAATTTTGAAAATCATGCACGCTGCTTATGCCGATCAAGAGTGCCTTTTCTGGGCCTATGGAATGACGGCAACCCCCGTGCTTGATACGGCCGTCGCGGGGGCTTTGACCGGATACGGGGATAATGTCGGATTGGGAAAACTTCTGAAGGAAGTGTTGCGAGTCAATCTTCCCAAGGGCAGAGCACGGGTGAAGTGGCTTGCGCGTCCTCTTCCCGATGACTTACGGATCTACGCCGAGCAAGATGTCGCACATCTTGTGGAAGTGGGTTCTATCCTCGAGAAAAAACTGCGCTCGAAAAATCGCTGGGAGTGGGCGTTAGAAGAGAGCTTGGTGGAGGAGAAGGTTTTTGATGTGGCGCCTGAGGACACGGCGAGACGGATTGCGAAGGGCGGGCATTTCGATCCCAATGCCTTTCCGGTTCTGGTCGAGCTCATTCGTTGGAGGGAAGAGCGCGCGCGCGCGGCGAATCTCCCGCGCGGGTGGGTGGCCGACAATGAAATCCTCGTAGCCCTTGCCAAGGTACAGCCCGCTTCGCTAGACGAGCTTCGTACGTTTCGGGGGCTCAACGCGAAAGAGGTCGATCGCAGCGGAATGCGGATTTTGGAAGCAATCAAGAAGGGAAGATCGGCGCCGAAACCAGACCCGGCGGAGTTTGCTAGGGCGCCTATGGTCGAGCGAGAGGATCACCTGCAGGAGTTCATCAAGACCTATGTTTCTTTTCTCGCCGACAAACATGAAATCGCGCTTCGTCTTTTGATCAATGCGGGTAAAGCGCAGGCGCTTGCCCAGAATCCCATTGTCGACAAAGAGAGATGGGTGAAGGAGGGGCTTCTCTCTCAGCGTGCTTGTGAATTGATAGGTGAGGATCTCTCGGCTTTATTGTTGGGGAAACGAGGGTTAGTACTTCGCAACGGAAGAGTCGAGATAATGGAATTCCCTGGTAGCTAGTGGCAGGCTTTGGGCCGCCAGGTATTCGCCAACACTTCAGCGGTTAGGATACAGGTGCTCTCGCATTCTAAAGGATCGTCGCCTTGAGCCTCGCAGGCCCTCATGCAGTTAAATTCTTTA
>JAHFAF010000356.1 GCA_023250715.1 Pseudobdellovibrionaceae bacterium
TTTGATAACTTAAGCGCCCTACGGAACATGAACCAAATTATACATGTTTTTTTGGTTCGTGGTCAATTGAGGTGGGCCCTAGTCTAGTACACAGATGACCCAGGGAGTTCGGATTCGCCGGCCAGCGGAGGTTTCCACTTCCAGCTCCGTTGCTTTTTGGGCTGGATTTCGAACAACCCGAATTTTCTTTGACCCTTCCGAAAACTTTTCCGCATACTCAGGATGTCTTTTCAAAAGCTCCAAGAGAAACTTTAGGTCTGCGTCTTCCGTGATTTCAGTTCCAATTTCATATTTTGCGAGAAGATGGCGAACGAACTGTTTGGCCTCGTCTCCGGTCGAGAAGGTTTGGTTAGCGATGCGTAGCATGTTACCCCCGAGTGTATTTCAATATTAATGATTGATGTTTCGGAAAGAGAGCCACGAGATCGGCGCGCTTTCCTATTTCATTATCCGCGTACTCAAAACCAGGAACCACCGTGCATCCAAGTAAGGCCCACTTCCCGCCTTCTCGTAGCCGAGTTCCCTGCCAGATCCCGCCAGGCACTAACACTTGAAGCGCTTCACCAGACGCCAGACTCTGGCCCAAAGTAATTATTTTAGCCTCTTCGCTCGGAAATATCTGCAACATCTCGACTGGGTCCCCTAAATAGAAATGGAAGAGCTCGTCCTGAGGAAGACGATGAAGACTTGAGTAACTCTCCGGCGTAATCAAATAGTAAATGGCGGTTCCACAAAAGCGTTTGCCGCGTGGAGTGGAGATTACATCCCTTGACTCGAAGGTCCTGCGAAAATAGCCGCCTTCCTCACGGAGAGGTTCCAGTTTCATTAGACGAATGATGTCTTGAGCGGTCACTTGCCGGTTTTGGTAGGCTTCATGTTAGCCCGACAGGAGGTGGAAAGTTCAGTCTGGTGATCGGTCAAACACTGAAGAAGACCGTCTTTCATGCCAAAACCGGAGCAAAGCTTCTCCGCGTCCAATTTGCAGCCCGTGAGCTCGCCCGAAGGGGTTCGACAGGCCAGAGAAAGTTTCGCTTCATTTGCCTTTAAACAAGCCTGTTGAAGGGGCCCTGACTTCCCCGGACATACGCGGGCCCTTTCCGCGGCGCAAGGATCTGCGGCATTCGCAAACAAACTAAGACTCAACGTAATAAAGAATAGGAAGGTGAGTTTCATGCCCGAAATATACTGTAACTAATGACGAAAGCGAAGCGCCTCGCGACCTCAACCGGCCTTTTTCCTTTGGCTGATGACCCAGGCCTCACGCAACTTCTTGTCGAGAACCTCGACTGTAAAGGGCTTGGCTAAGTAGGAGGAGACCCCGGCACGGATGGCTTCCATCACCTGGTCCTTCTCGTTATTGGAAGTGAGAATCACGAAAGGGACCTGATACATGACAGAATCGCTCCGGCATTTTTTTAAAAGAGCAAGACCTGTGTACTCGGGCATGTTCCAATCGGAAATCACGAGCTGGAAGGGCTTTCTGAGCGCCACGGCTTTTTCAATCTCCCGCTGAGCGTTAAGGCCATCCGCCACTTGAGTGACGTTCGTGTACCCAAGCTTATAAATCATTTTGTGAATCACGGCCCGGGTTACGTCCGTGTCTTCGGCGAGCAGGATTTTCGTGTCATAGGGAAACATATGCTAGGCCGCCTCCCTTTCCAGGGACTGGCCTGCTTCTCTTAAGGCTACTTCGAGGCGATCCATGTACGGCTTTGCTTCTGAGAGTTTTCCGCTCTTACCAAGCTTCTCGATCTCCTGACAAAGCACCGCGACTCGAATCGCGCCAAGATTTCCGGCGGCCGACTTAAGAGAATGGGCGGATTGCCAGAAGGCCTCCGCCTGCTTTTCATGAAATGCCGATCTCAATTGAGCCAGAGTCTTCACGCCTTGCTCTCGAAATAGTCGGACCATTTCTCCAAGAAACTCTGTTTCATCAGAGAGCTCTCGGAGCTTGGCGAAAGCCTTTTTATCTACGACTCCATTTGCGGGGGCAAGCCAGCGACTCAAAGTCGCAGTAAGCCTATCTCTATCCACGGGCTTGGTGAGAAAATCATCCATTCCAGCCGATTCGCACTTCTGGCGATCTTCAGTTGAGGCATGAGCCGTTAAAGCCACAATGGGCAGATGTCCTTTTTCTTCCTTTGCTCGCCAGGCCCGCGTAACTTCAAAGCCGTCCATTCCAGGCATCTGGCAGTCCATCAAGATCAAATCGAACTTTTGTCGTCGCATTAACTTCAAAGCCTCTTTCCCGCCGGGCGCGACAGTCACTTTCATCCCAAGAGTATTCAAGAGCCGCTTCATGACCTTCTGGTTAATGACATTGTCTTCCACGAGAAGAAGCGAGCTAGCCTTTAGGGCTCGTCGATCACTCTCCACTACTCGCATTGCACCCGCCGCCTTCAAGGGAAGCCGGAACCAAAATTCCGATCCCTTCCCGTGATGGCTTGTAAAACCGATCTCTCCGCCCATGCGCTCCACGAGGCGCTTGCAGATGGAAAGGCCGAGCCCCGTTCCCCCGTACTTGCGCGTGGTCGAACTATCTCCTTGAGAAAATGCCGAGAAAAGTCTTTCTTGCGCGTCCTTGGGAATTCCTATCCCCGTATCTCTTACTTCAAATCGGAAAAAATGCCCCCCATCCCTCGCTGCCTCCGGTTTTACGGTAAGGGTCACTCTTCCTTTTTCCGTGAACTTGATGGCGTTATTCACAAGGTTGATCAAAACCTGGCGGATGCGATTCGCATCTCCTAAAAGTGCCGGGGAAAATTTCCCCGTAAATTGCGCGGAGAGGTGCAGGCGCTTACTTCGCGCTTCTGGAGCAAGCATCTTCTGGACGCCTTTAAGAAGATCCGCAAGATCGAAGGGAATAGACTCGAGCTCGATTTTTCCGGCTTCTATCTTCGAAAAATCTAAAATGTCATTGATTAGGGCCAAGAGTGCTTTTCCAGAATATTGGATGATTGTCGCGGCTTCCTTTTGCTCACGGCTCAAGCGAGTCTCGACTAACATGTCCGACATCCCGATCACGGCGTTCAGGGGCGTTCGAATTTCGTGGCTCATATTTGCCAGAAAGTCCGACTTAGCTTGCGCTGCTTGCATCGCAGCGGCACTGGCTCTCTCGAGCTCTTTTTGCACTCTTTCGCGCTCGGAGATCTCTCGGCGAAGAATTCCATTCATACGCTCTGCTTCGAGAGCTTTGGACTTAGCCAATTGGGAGAGGTGAATCACAACCGCGAGCCAGAGCGCGAGGAGCGTGCCGAGGCCAAAGACCGTCTCGGGAATAAAAGAGCGATGAGCCGCCTGCACCTCTTCCGTTGGGCGTAAAGTGAGGTGCCAGGATTGTTTTGCCATGAGCACTGTCAAAGTCCGCGCAATGCTTACCGGGTGCTGGAGATTATCTTTTCGAAGATAGACTCGAGAATTTCCGTCCCAAATCGTCCACTCGAAATTGTCCCCGAGCCCGTCTTGGAGCAGGTAATTCATGATCTCGCCCAGGGCGAATCGAGCGACAAGAAAGCCCTGAGATTTCGTTTTTTCGAATAACGGGATCCAAATCTCGTACTCGCTTTCCTCCGATCCCGGAGCTCGTAGGACTAGAGGGTTTCTTTCGCGACGGGCCGTCGCAAAGAGAGAGCTTGAGGAAAGAAGGGCATTCGAATGACGGATTTCCTCGAAGTGAAAAGTATCTTGATAGACTTTCAGTTGACGATCCCAAGCCGCTCCGCGAGGAATCCCTTCCCAGTCCCATTTTCGCGTGAGATGGGCCATCGTTTTTACGTAACCATCGAGGCGCGTCGCAAGCTCAGTTCGAATTTCGCCCGTATGAGAAGTTAACCAGAGTTCGAATTTATCGATCTCACGAAGACGGAAGGCATTCCAGGCGAAAACAGTTGCCAACATCACCCCAAATCCCACTCGAACTGCCAAATAGGGAAATTTGTTTTTCCCCAATTGGCGCTCGCGCTCGAAGCCAAAAAGAATCAGAGCAATTCCGAGCGTAGTAAATCCAATTGCCTCATGAGGCGAGATCGCAGTCTCTCCCCACCAGCGATAGCCCCCGGGAATTCCCGAGAGGTAGCCCAGAGAAGCAATGAAACCAACAGCAAAAATTACAAAGCCGGCAAGCCCTTGAACGATAGCTAATCGCTCTAGTCCACGCCAACCCGCTAAAATCACACCGCCCGCGAGCCAAAGACAAAGAATGGTTCCAATCGCCAAACGCCCCGGTTGGATGTCCAATAAGGGAAGCGCCCGTTCCCAGAGAATAGTTTGGGGAAGAAGACTTGCCGCCAGGATCAGGCCGCCGAAGAAAACGCTCACGGTAACACTCGAGGAAAACAGCGCTAGGAGTCCCATCCCGGTAAGAAAGAGCGCAATCCCAGCGCCATAATTCGCCCTTGGAAGATCCCGTCCCCATTGGATCCAAGAACCATGATGTGTGTGCCACGCCAATACGATGAAAAGGCCCAGAAGGGCAATGAACCCCCCAAGAGTAAGTAAGGCGTTCACCCAGGGAAAAAATCGTTTTTGAGACACGGATCCCATCGAATGACTTATCGGTACAATGAGGGGGTAACATTAGAGGGTGTAATTACCCGGCGACTTTGTCGCCGCACCTTTCCCCAGCGAAAATGTCGCCCCCTACTAAACTTAAGCCTTTGAAACTCAACTGAGTTTGGGGGCGCAATGGAAGAGGGGATCTTCAT
>JAHFAF010000357.1 GCA_023250715.1 Pseudobdellovibrionaceae bacterium
TCAATGAAATCGGATATATACTCAGGTGGAGGAAAAAGTTCATATGAGTTCCGAAAGGCCAGCCACTCTTGATCTAACTATTCGAAATCAGACAAGTCAGATTTGAAATCGGTCCCACTGAGGGGACACGGGCATCGATTTTTCTCAAGTTTTCAGGTCAGAGATCCGATTCAATTGCATGAAGCTCTATACCTTTATCACTTTACTCGGAGTACATCTCACTCTCTTTTCTGCGGCCGGATACGGTCGAGAATCAGATTTATCCGGAAAGTACACTCAGCTGTTGGATCTGATGGCTCCCGACCGGAAAGTGAGCTCCGGTGAAGTCGATCAAGAGGATCAGATTTCCTTGCGGCTTGATATGCTTTATCAGACTCTCAAGACAGGAAAAACCTTCTCTCCCAATCTAGGCCTTCCGCAAAATAAGAGAGCCTTTGAAGGGTTGTACGGGGGAGCCGTCGAACTCGCCCTTCCAGTTGATAGTAGTTTCGATGCTAAGATTTACCAACAGATTAAGTCGAGAGCCGATAAGAACACGAGCGGCAGAAATCGACTGGATTTGTTACTTCTCACCGCATATCTACAACAAACTTATTTGGAGCTTACACCGGGCTCTCGAAATACCGAGTTCGGTGAAAAAATATTGAAGCTGCTCAAAGAAATAATGACCCCCGTTCAATACGACTTGTTTATCAAGAAATTAGAAAAAATGAATACGGGCAACGGTAGTAGTGAGCCTGGCGGTCACGGTAAACGATAAAATCAGCCCCAAGTTGTACGCCCTCGTCGGCCTGATAGTTGGTTGGTCGGTGGGCTCCCCGCTCTAACCCAAGGGAACTTCCCTCAGGGAACAACAGGGAAAAGCAGACGCTATTTCCAGACATTCAGTGGCAGTTCCTGACAATTCGATATCGAAGTAACTCATTGTTAATTTAGATTTGATGCAGTGAATCAATTACTTGGGAATCGTTAGGGTTACATACCCGTCCGCCCGGCCATCATTTAACTACTTGAAATCACAATATAAAATTACTTGTCGCGACATGTTCCGCCCACGTGAACTATTCTATACCTTGAAAAGGTATACCTAGTTAAGGTATACTCTCTTTTGTGGCGATTCTATCCTTCGCTGATGAAGCAACAGAGATATTCTTCAAAACGGGTCGCCCCAAGCGCGTAGGATGGGCGAACATCACGTCGGTCGTCGCGAGAAAACTGGACATGGTCCACTACGCGGCGGAATTGTCTGACTTGAAATCTCCACCCGGTAATCGGCTCGAAGCTCTGACTCGCGATCGAGTTGGTTATCACAGTATTCGAGTGAACGATCAGTGGCGGATCGTATTTCGGTGGACCGAGTCAGGTCCAACGGACGTAGAAGTCACCGATTATCATTAGAGAGGTATTTATGAAAGCGATGTCTCGAAAGCCAACTTCCCCCGGAGAAATTCTGAATGAGGAATTTCTTGTTCCAATGGGATTAACTCAAAAGGAATTAGCAGACCATATCCGCTGTGACATCAAAGTGATCAACCGAATCATCAATGAGCGCACGTCCGTGACAGCTGAAATGGCACTCAAGTTATCTGCTACATTTAAGACGACACCGGACTTCTGGTTAAATGCCCAAAAGGCTGTGGATATCTATGCGGCAAGCAAGAAACTTTCCAGGCTGCCCGCCTCGCTTGTTAGCCGGAAGGCTGGATGAATTCCAGAGTAGCAATACTTCTGCTCGTGATTTGCGCAATAGCCGGGCTAACTTTTTTGGAAATTAGGCGCGAAATGCCCGAGTCACAGACCCAACCAAATACCAGTCCAATCGCATCCTCGATTTTGCCGCCAATCGTGCGACCTGCTGCGGGTAAGCCCAAAGCTGGTGAGCAACCAAAATCGAATGTATCAAACGAGCCTAAGCCTGAAGAAGAAACACGGAACCCGGTTCTGGAGGACGATGTTCGGAACAACCCTTTGAAGCAAAAACCAAAAAGCAATCGACCCGTCAGCAAAAAAAGACTCGAGTCCCTTTCATCACCTGAAGACGTTAATCTTTTTTTGGACGACCTGCGTTTTGATACTCTTGAATATTTCTATCACGATGCATTCCTATGGAAAGAAGACCCGCAACACCCGGATCTTAATTTGAATAACGTGAAGGGAACTTTCGCTGGCCCGGTTAAGATTCTAGAAACACAACAAAAGATTTGGGATATGCGTATGGAGTATGATGGTTTCAAGGATCAGATTAGGGAAGTTAGAACACGAATTGAGGTTTCAGAAGACGGACAAAACTACCGCCATCTACCCGGGTATAATTACAGAAACATCGATTATTTGGGTTTTATCATTGAGCCTTCCATAAACGATTACGTCGAAATGTTTTATCTACCGCAAAAAGATGTCTTCATAGGGAACTGGTATAGCGGATCGTCCACATACAGGTCGCATCTCTTCACTATGAAACCCAAAGGTACGATGATTCTACAGAGGGTCCAATAGAACTTAGTGATGCTTGGAGGATCCTATCAACCATTGAATTTTCGCTCGATGATTCGACTTACCATTTCTGGATGCCAGGAAACCCCTCCCTTCATGAGTGTTCGAAAGAGGTTCAGGGAGAGTTCTTGGACGCCGCTTCTCTCCTAGAGCAAGGCAAAGTTCTCTCAATGCCTCTGAGTCGAAATCTTTCGAGCATTTTCCACGGTCTTCATGAGCTTCGATTCAAAGATCGCGGCGGACAAGTGCGGTTCTTCTACTTCATCAAGAAAGGCGACGCGATTTACTTGCTCCATGCGATGAAGAAAAAGACCCGTGAATTAATCCTGAGAAGATCAAGGAGGTTTGAGATGGCCTGGAAAGAAACAAGCTTTGAAAAACTGGCGAAGTCCCTCGGGGTGAATCCTGCTGAAGTTAGAGAAAAGCAGAAATTGATCGAATTGATCGCGGAAGCCAGAAAAGACAAGGGGATTTCTCAAGCAATACTAGCCAAGAAGCTGGGTGTGAGCCAAGGAAGAATCGCTCAAATTGAGTCGGGGGTTGGAACCGCCAAGGTAAGCTTTGATGTCCTCTTAAATGTACTAAGAGAACTTGGTTTTGATTTCAAAATTGTCCCAAAGCGAGTTGCCTAGGTCATGTCCTATGGAATTTAAGTTCTTATCTGACAGCCCCGAATTCATCCCGCTGATTGCGCAATGGTACTTTGATGAGTGGGGACACGCCGTTGCCCTTGGCAAACATGACGACTAACAGTATTTTGAAAGGGATGGTTGGTGCTCGAATTTTAAGAACCTTTTTGATTTTGTTTCTAACACTCGCGGTACCCGCGAGTGTTTTGTTGGGAACGATTGCCCAAGCTGAACACGCCCGGCCCAAACAGGTACATGTTCATTCACATAACGCCGATGGTTCCCATACGGATGAAACCGATGCCTCGCAATCGAATGATAAAGAACACCAGCACGGGCCGAGCGAACCATTTCATTCTCATTCTAGCGGGCATTTGCCGGGACAAAGTAGTGACGGAGTTATGGCCAGAGTTCAAATTGTATTGGAAGTGCCTCCAACCGAGATTCTAGATCGGCCACCAATAATCGAGTCCGGTCCCTATTCCACTTACACCGGCTCCATTTTTCGCCCTCCAATCGCCTAAACCTTACCAAAACAGTTTCACTCTTTGTCTTCTTTCACTGACCTCCACGCGTTAGAGGGAGACGAACTCGTTATCTCAAGTTACAGTTTCTATTTGGTTTTTATTGGTGAAGAGAGGCGTCATGCTGAACTCGATAATCTATTCGGCCTTGCGAAATCGAATCTTGGTACTCGCTACCGCCATAGGTCTGATGATCTATGGATTATGGGTAACGAAAAACCTCGCGGTTGATGTCTTCCCTGACCTGAATCGCCCCACCGTCTCTATCATTACCGAAGCGCATGGCCTTGCTCCCGAGGAGGTCGAAGTTCTTGTAACGCGACCAGTTGAAGCAGTCTTAAACGGAACTCCCGGAGTTACCCGTATCCGGTCCTCCAGTGGGATAGGGATCTCAATTCTCCATGCGGAATTTGAGTGGGGAACGGAAGTCTTTCGCAACCGCCAACTGGTCGCCGAACGGCTTCAGCTTGTTAAAGAGAGACTCCCTTCGGGGATGACCCCCATCATGGGCCCGATCACATCGATCATGGGGGAGATTCAATTTGTGGGTCTCACTTCTCCGGATGGATCGATAAACCCGATGGAGGTGCGACGGCTTGCGGATTGGACGGTGCGGCCACGGCTCATGACAATTTCCGGGATTAGCCAGGTCGTGGTCATGGGCGGCCAAGTGAAGCAGTATCAGGTCCTTGTTTCCAGCGACCGGCTTTCAAAAAAGGGAATTGGCTTAGAAGAGTTAAAGCATGCCTTATCCGAAATCAGTGAGAACACGACCGGTGGCTTCGTTGATATCGGAGAAAAGGAGTTTCTCATTCGCCCTCTGGGCCGAATTGAGACGCCTGAGGAAATTGCAACGGCACCGATTGGGATGCATCTCGGGAGACCCGTTCTTGTAAAGGATATTGCCGAAGTACGGCTTGGTCCAAAGATTAAGCGCGGTGAAGCCAGCATCAATGGCAAGCATGCCGTCGTCATGACGATCCAAAAGCAGCCGGGTGCGGGAACGATAGAGCTTACGCACCAGATCG
>JAHFAF010000358.1 GCA_023250715.1 Pseudobdellovibrionaceae bacterium
CCGATACCGCAAGGGGGGGGGCTTCCGCGGGGGAGGTCAATAAAGCAAGGCTCTTCAAGGAAAGATGCAGCGTTTTATTCTCTAAGGCTCGCCTTGTCTCCAACAGACATTCCTGCTCAATCTCCACGAGCTCCACGTGGTGCCTCACCCACTGCAAGGCAAACGCCTGAAACTGAGCAATCCCCGATCGCAACTCACTTGGGTTCGCAACTTCGGCAAAAGATCGTACGGTGAACCACGATTCACCGCCCGTCGACTGAATCCAAATTCCCGCCCCCATCGGAAAATAAGCGGAACGGGGCGAGCGCTTGAAGTCTATTAATCCCGAAACGCACGCTTCACCGGAAATCGCCTTAATCCAGACTGGCGCCGTATGCGGGCCGGCTTTTACTTCCAGCGGGAGATGAAATTCTACCTCTCGCCTAATCAGAAGATCCATCTGGGCAGCGTCCTGTTCCCCAATGCCACGCGAGAGTGCAATGATGAAGGATTGGACTGCAAGGGAAACAGTATTTTCGAGCCCCTCCTCTAATAACGGCCTCCAGAAGCGAATCGCCGGCAGCTGACACACGCTTGTCTGGTTGATGGCGACAGCGAGAATTTCATAGGAAATTCCCTCCTCACTTTCAAAAGGAAAGCCGAACATGGCTTCCCCAGGGTAAAAGGAAGCAAGGTAGCGACGCGGGCCCTGCGACTTTTCTTGGTCCTTTAAAATAATAAAAACATCGACCCTTCCACTGAGAACGAGCCAAACCTGCGTAGGATCGTGAATGGAGAAGGGGACACTACCGTCCAAAGCATTGACTGCCCCTTGCAATAAAAATGGATCAAAAAGGAGGGCGCTCGTAGGGGAAATCTCGTAGCCATTTTGCGAAGAGTCGGACTTCGGCACTATTTGTGTGAGAGGTTGCATAGATTAGCAGTTAAGCGGTAGCGATGAGTTGTGCGTAAAGGCCCTCTTTGTCCTGAAGTAAGTTGGGGTGCGTTCCTCTTTGGACCACCTGACCGGACTGCAGAACCAAAATTTCGTCGGAATCCCGGATAGTGCTCAAACGATGAGCCACGATGAGGCAGGTACAGCCTCGGCGTCTGATGTTTTCGTCAATGATTTTTTCGGTGATGGGGTCCAAAGCACTTGTTGCTTCATCCAGAACAAGGATTCTTGGAAGGGTAGCAAGCGCACGCGCAATCTCGAGACGTTGCCTTTGCCCACCACTAAAATTTCTCCCGCCCTGTTCTACTCGTCCGTCATAACCGCCTTTTCTTCTTAGAATCTCCCCGTGAATGAGTGCGTCTTTAGCAGCCTCAATCATTTGCTCTTCAGGAATGGTTGTGTCCCACAAAGTCAGATTGTCTCGAATCGTGCCATCAAAAAGTACGATGTCTTGATCCACGAACGCAATGGAGGTCGAACGGATTGCTCGGGGCACTTTTGTGCGCGGCAAGCCATCGAAAAGGATTTCGCCCTGCCAGGGCTCCGCCAAGCCACATAGAATTTTTGCCAACGTGGATTTTCCACTACCAGATCCCCCAACAAGTGCGACGCGAGAGCCGGGCTCGAGGCGGACGCTGAAGTTCTGGATGAGTGGATCCATTTGTAGAGAGTGGCCGAAGGTAATATTTTCCATCTGGACACGCCCGCTGAGCTTTCTCCCCGCATGAGGCGAAGAAGGGAGAACGTCTTCCGTGTCGCGATCGATATCGTAGTTTTTGATGTCCTCCAAACGATCTAAATTTGCCTCCATATCGCGAAAGAGCGTCGAGGAATCAACGAGGCTTTTTATCGGGGTCAGAAAACTTGTCATTAGGCTCTGAAAGGCAACGAGCATACCCATGGTCAACTCGCCCTTCATCACACGCATCCCCCCTAAGAACAAAATCGCACCTTGAACCCCAAGAGCGATAAAGTTCGGAAGCATCTGCGGGAGAAATGCCTGCACTGTTAACTCTTGAAGATAGTTTGCACACTTTGCCTGGTATCCCGTCAGACGTGAAAAGGCGTCGAGCTCAGTGGAGGACGCTTTTAGGCTTTCAATGTTGCTGATGCTATTCATCCCAAATCCTGCGGCTTTGTTTTGAGCCTGAATAACTCGAAGATTTCCGTCGATAATTTTGCGTTTTACAGCTTGTGTCAGGATGAGATTGATTGCAGCAGCCACAATGCCAATTAGCGTGAGAGAGAGATCGTAACTAGCCATACAGGCGGCAAGAAAGACAACCATGAGCAAATTGATTCCAACTCTCGCAAGCGGCCCCGCAAGCACCTCGCTCACGTGCTCATTCACACTGATGCGATTCGTAATATCTCCAGGGGCCCGCTGATTGAAAAAAACCATAGGAAGCCGCAAGACTCGCCAGAAACAACGCGCAGAGCTCGCGACCGTCATCTTGGTTTGTAATTTAAGAAGGCACGCGCTTTGTACCCACATCAAAGCCCCCCGCATGAACGCGGTGAGCAGCATTCCTATGAGTAAGGGGGTGAGCCATTCTTGATTACCACCCACGAGGTAATTATCGACAAAGGCTCTGCCGAACGCGGGAATAGCGAGCCCCACGAGCACAAGAGCTAGACCAGAAAGAACAGCATATCCAACGACGACTTCAGACCCAGAGATAAGACCTCGAACGACGGTGAGGAGGCTGCGCCTATGTCCATCCGGCTTGAAGTTTTCGCCCGGCTCAAGTGTCAGAACTATTCCGGTAAATTTTTGATCAAACTCTTCATAGGAAACGCGCCTGGGGCCGTACGCAGGATCATTGAGCCAAACCTCTTTTTTCGAAAATCCCTCAACCACTAAGAAATGGTTGAACTCCCAAAAGATGATAAAAGGGAGTTTAAGCTCGTCTAAATCGGCGAGCTCACTCTTCAGGCCCGCTCCTTCTAAGCCATAGCTTTGGGCAGCACTCAGGATCGACTGGGCGTTTGAGCCATCCCTAGAAACACCGCATGCCACTCTTAATTCTTCTAAAGGAATATTTTTATGAAAATATCCAAGAATGATAGCCAAAGATGCGGCACCACATTCCACCGCCTCCATTTGGATCACGGTGGGCGTCTTTACTCGACGGTATTTCATTGTGTTTATAGACGAAGCGCTTTGCGGATAGTGGGTAGCAAAAGACTGATCGGACGTTGCTTTTCCACGACGATATTCGCGGAAAAAAGAAGGCCGCTGTTAAGTTTGAATGGAGGACCGGTCTTAGACGACCAACGAAGACCGCTTACTGTATGTGGGTCCTCTTCGAGAAATACTTCCAGAATGACTGGGGCTTGATCCTTGCTCAATTGACTGACCAATTGCTCATTGCGCAAATAGCGCATCATCCCTTCTTTCGATGCACTTTGCGGAGAGATAGAAAGAACAGAGCCAAGGAGATACCCATACTCTTCTCTTTTCACCGTTTCCGTCGTGATTTCCACCTGCGCGCCGACTTGAATTCTTTTTCCCCCGAACGGAACGAAGAGAATGGCTTCCAGAGGAACGTCGACTCGCTCAAGGCTCAAGAGCGGGGTCCCTTCTCGGATAAACGTGCCCGGCTCCATTCTCATTTCAAGCACGCGGCCGTCATAGGGGCTTCTAACGGTAGAAGCATTTTCCATCTCGGTTTCTATAATCCGTAAAGCAGCCTCCGCGTTTTGATGCTTCTCGCTCGCTTCTCGAAAAGCCTCCCTGGAAATCAAACCGGCTTCGTGAGCTACTTTTTTTCTATCTTGATCAATGCGAGCATTTTCTTCATTCACCTTCGCCTGAGTTACCCGCTTCTCTAATCCCCCTTGATACACATGGGCGACGACCTGGTCTTTTTTCACGCGATCACCCACGCGGACTAATATGTCATTAATGCGCCCGCTTCCCGTGGACTCAATGACGAGCACTCCCCCATGGCGGATCACCGCTCCGGCGCCAGAAACCGTCGTAGAAACGGAGCCGAAGATAGACCACAAAAGCACGCTTGCTAAAATTAGGAGCAATGTTCCCAACGCAATCCAAGACTTATAGGTAGTCACACTCATCAACTCATCAAGCTGATCAGGAGACGAAATATGCTCTAACGCTTTCTTACGAAAGAGGTCTTGGGGTGAAGTCATATTGGATTGGGGAAATAGATCAGGGACCTGCGGAGAGAACTCTTCAATATAATAATCTCATAGGATAAAATTAGATTACATAGAATTTTCCCTTCGATATTTGGCTGGGCTTTGACCAGCCAAGCAATCCCCACAAGAAACAATGCGGCATACTCTTTATCAATGGATAAGATTGATCTTATTTCTCATCTTGTTTCATTTGGGGGAGAGTTTTAGCGCCCTTGCGGGCGAGGAGCCCTTGGAAGCCGTCGCATTAGAAACGCTCGTCCAAGATGCCGTTCACTCAAACAGGGCTATTCAGGAAAGCAGGCTCGAAGCGGAAATTGCGAATGGCGAAGTGCAGATAGCCCAAGGCGCGTTCAATCCGGTCCTGGGATTGAACACCTCATTCGAGCGCGACCGAGGCGCAGAAAATCCCGGAGACCCACTAAGTACCGTCGAGACGAAAAATTACGGCGGAAGCCTCACGGGGATTCTCCCTTTCAGCACACGGTATGCATTGAGCTATAGCTCGCGGGGACTCAATTACGTCCCCACTTACAATACGAGCGGGCTTCCTTACTGGAATG
>JAHFAF010000052.1 GCA_023250715.1 Pseudobdellovibrionaceae bacterium
ACTAACGGCACCCATCATCTGGGTAGGTTGTTTATCCGATTGTTGGACACCTTTCGCACAACTCTTTTGGATGAGCATTCCGAAAAGCGCCTGGCCGAAAGCTTGTTTGCTTTGAGGGTTTTGCTGAAGCTGACCCTTGTACTGATTCAATAGATTCATCATCTGCCCGTCTTGCGGCGTAGACCCGCCCTTGAACCCTTGAATGAGACTCAATAACCTCCCCAGAGTATTTCTTCCTTCCTGGGGATTGATCTGATCCGGGGAATAACCGGGGGGCAATTGGCACTGAGTAGTTCCATCCCCCTGTGCAGTACATTGGGAATCATCGGGAGGCGGCTCGTCTCCTAATTTGATGGGATCCTTTACAGTGGGAGGAATGTAGCCAGGATCGGTTTTATCGTTATATTTATTCCAATAGCCTGGGTCCGAAGGGTCGTTTGGATCCCCTCCGATTCCGCCGCCTGCAAGGGAGACTGGTGCAGTCCTACCGCAGGCTAATACGAATATGCAGATATATATGGGAATTAAGTGTCGAAGATGTGAAGTCACAGATGTCTCTCCCTGTTGTTAAGTCGTGGAGACTTCTGCACCTCACCTAAGTTCAAAAGTGCAAGCCATGTGCCCCTGCCCACGCACGGAAGTAGGGGTGTGTTCCAATAGTCTACGCCCAACTTTCGGTGAGGCCTCGGCGGTACTTGAGATAGGTTCGAAAGTCTAAGGGTTTAAGGTGGCTATAGGTTAGTCGTCTCTTCCCCTCTATCAGAATTCACTTTGGAGCAATCAATTTTCTGAGTCAATTGACACGATGGGTAGCGGGGCATAGCACTCCGTTTGGAGGTTTAGTCATGTTGAAGAATTTGTTTTTGTCTTCCCTAGTTGGAGTTACCTTTGTTGTCTCTTCCTCTTTCGCCGCCGCCCCCAAGCTGAACGCAGCTGGTGTCAATGCGTTGGGATTGAAAGTAATCAGCAAGGTTCGCTCCCAGTCCCCAAAAGCTAATATTTTCATTTCGCCCCTGAGCTTGCACGAGGCCATGAGCATGGTCTACTCGGGCTCTTTGGGAACAACCCGTGCAGAACTTGCGAAGTTCTTAGGTTTAGGCAAGTCCGATCCTGAAGAAGTGAGCGAGGCCTACGCAACTTTGCATCACGCTCTTCGAAGCGCTGACCCGAAGGTGATTTTGAATATCGCCAATTCGATGTGGGCCAACTCGGACCAGAGAGTGAAGTTCACGAAGGAATTCGTGAAGCTGAATGAACGCGGTCACGATGCGCAGATCGTGGAAAGAAATTTCCAAGATAAGGGCTTCGTGGGAGAAGTGAACCAGTGGTGTTCCGACCATACCCAGAAAAAGATCACGGACGTACTTAAAGGGCCGATTCGCAAAGAGCAGCTCTTCTATTTGATCAATGCGATCTATTTCAAAGGTGCTTGGCAGACCGAGTTCGACAAGAAGGTGACCCGTGATGGTCAGTTCCATGCGGCTTCAGGCCTAAAGGTAAAGGCCCATATGATGAACCAAGATGGGAAGTATCCTTACGCTGAGAACACGGACGCTCAAGCAGTGAAGCTGCCCTATGGCAAAGATGGTCGGGTCGCCATGGCGGTTTATCTTCCAAAGGCGGGTCGTGAGAGTGCGTTTCTTACGAAACTCGATGCGCAGGTGGCTGCATTGAGTAAGGCGATGGCTTCGAAAAAGGGCTCCGTCGAGCTTCCTCGTTTCAAAGTCCGTTACAACAACGAAAAGGTGGTCGAACTTTTTCAGGCCCTTGGGCTGACCGGCGTCTTCACGGACGCTGCTGAACTCGGTGGCATTGCCGAGGGTGAAGAGGCGAAGATCAATAAGATTATTCACCAGGCTGTGGTGGAAGTGAACGAAGAAGGCACGGAAGCCGCTGCGGTCACCGTCATTGGTGGCGTGCGCACGACTTCGGTTCATCCGGTGGAAATTCCGTTCCGGTTGGTCGCGGATCGTCCATTCTACTACGAGATCGTGGATAACGAGCTCGGGCTTACGTTGTTCTCCGGTATCTTGAACGAAGCTAAAGAATCGGAATAATTCCTGGTTTCTTGATTGTTTTGAACGGTCGCACCCCTTGAGGGTGCGGCCGTTTTTTTTTACCTTGCCGACATGTTTCTTTTTGCCGAGAGCACTTCGAAGTCGTGATTCAAAAGCTCCTGCCGGAGGATCGGAATCGGGGGAAACCCACGGCTCAAGAACTGGTCATGGAAGTCATTGAGGCGAAACGCCAAGCCCTTTTCAGCCCGGTAATCTTCACGGAGTTTCAATATCTCGATCTTTCCGTAGGTGTAATAAAGATATGTCGAGTCCGAAGTCCCTCGTTTAGTTTCCTTTTCCGCCACGAGTCTCGTTTGGAATCCTTCCTTTACGAAAAAGTTTACCGCTTCTTCAAAAGACATCTGATGTGTGTGCATTTTGACGGCGACAATGTAGCGGCAGTTTCTCAGCAGCGCTTCTTGAATCTGGCCCAAGCGTAACTTCAGATCCCCGTTTCCAAACCCTTCATCGAGCATCATCTGCTCTGAATAGTGGGCCCATCCTTCTATATTGGAATTTGCCCCCAAGAGTTTTCTCACCTTGGAAGGGGCTTGTGGGGTCCATAAGAACTGCACGTAGTGGCCTGGATAAGCTTCGTGAATGCTCGTCTCCATTGTGACGGGGTAGCTCCATTCCGCCATATATTCTTCGCGTTCTTTTTCGGTGAGAGTAGCCTCGGGAAGGGTAACGAAGTAATAGGCCTCCTTCGCCTTTCGTTCGTAGGGTCCGGGTGTGTCCATCGAGGCAAAGCTCAAGGCCCGCAGGTAGGGGGGTGTTTCATCCACAATGGGAAGAATAGGAGAGGGGATGGTTACGATCTGTTTTTTATCGACGAATTCCTTGGTTTCAATCAATTGTTTTCGGATGGTGGCAAGGAGTTCAGAAGGTAAGGGGTGATCCTTTCCGAGTTCCTCCCCGATCGTTTGAGGGGACCTCGTAGGATCAATTTTGTGGGCTACGTCCAAATAGGCCATTTGGTTCTTACGCAAGTCTTTCATGCCGATTTTCAAAAGTTCATCGACGGAGAGAGGGATCATCTCTTCATATTTGAGCTTTCTCATGAATTTTTCAGCACCCAAGCGGAAATCTCCCTTGGAACGAGGGAGGATTTTTTCCTTTAAAAATTTCTCATAGCCTTTAAGGGCGGCTACAAGACTGTCATTGGATTTTTTGAGCTCGGCCTGCAAGATCGAATCCTTTACCTCACTAAAGGCCACTGGAACGTCTCTTTCAAAAAATCCAATGGTGCTGGGGAGCTGTTCGAGCGCTATTTCGGTGAATATTTTGGGAGGGTTCGAAATATTTTCCTTTGCTAGTTCAAGGGTTCTCAAAGACTTCGTTTCTCTGGCGATGACGGCCTTTAATCTCTCCTGAGGTGGGGCAAAGGTTCGCGAGATGAGAACATGGACCCCTTCTGTGATGCCACTGCTGTACACATCCGGGTTTCTTTTCCACATCTGGATCTCTTCGAGCTCTAGGAGAACGGCTCGAATATGGCTCACCACAATCTCTCGATCGAGTTGTTCGAGCCGCTTCAGCTTCGCTTTTGGGATCGCTTCAAATCTTTTGAGAAGTGTCTTGAGTAGGCTCACTCGCTTTTTTATCGAGGCCTTGGAGTAGTCGGTGACCCGATCGTCAAATTGATGGAATCCGGAACGGGTGGCGAATGTCGGCTCCGCCTGAAGCTCGGCATCGAAGTAAGCGTCGATGAGGCCCGAATAGTCTTGGACTTGAGCAGTGCTTAGCTGCGAAATGAACAAGATGACGACGAGAAGAGGTTTCATTGTGCCACACTCCTAAACGGATCTTTTTACGGGAGTGGCGCTGCGACGGGTATGTCCCGCGCGTCATAGTGGTTTTATTGAAAAAGAAGTTCGTAAGTGAGGATCTGCCCAAAGGCGCCAGGGATACTTCCCACCCTTTGAAAGCCCGCTCTTTCCAATACAATTTTCGAGCCGATGTTGGGCTCGTCCACGGCCGATTCGATGCGCTTGAAACACGCAATGTCTCGAGCATAGGCCACCAAGGCCTGGGCGCACTCGGTGGCATAGCCTTTACCGCCCTGGGATTTCAAAAAAGCGTAGAGAAGCTCGGGTTCTTCGCCATAGCGAGGAAAATGGCGGAAGCCGCAAAATCCGATGAACTCCTCCGAATCGAGCATTGAGATGAGCCAGATGCCTACTTTTCTATTTTCAAAGAGATTTTGGCTATCGAGGATGGCGGAGCGGGACCATTCCGGGGACATTGTTTCATCATCGAAAAGAAACGCCTTTACGTGAGCATCGGTCACAAGAGAATGAAATTCTGCCTCGTGCTCCGAAGCAAGCTCTCGGTAACGTAACCTAGAAGAAATAAGAGCCACTATTGCAGTTCCTTTGTGACAAGCTCGAGAAGAAATTGATCGTCTATCCAAACTTCGTGAAGGGGTCCTCCATTTGAGGGGCGAAAATAGTGATGGTAGCTATATTTCTTTGCGATGTTTTTCACTTCATCCCCTGTGAGATCGGTAGTCAGATTCAAATGGGTGGAGTGGAATGCATCGGTGATTGGGCTTCGCTGAAAATCGGCACCCTCATTCGTAAGAACGAGTCGAATGTCCTTTGGATAAAATTCTATGAACTGTCCGGCCCAGCCCGACCAAAGACAAACATAACCATTTTTTACCGGGTGAAACGGGCTGACTTTCCCGCGCGTGAGCTCGGCAACCGCTTCGGCTGCTTGTTTTGGATCATTTACCCCTATAGACAAATGGCGAATCTGAGTCGGCATAAGGGAAGGACTCTACATTAAAGGAGGCCCCCTTTGAATGCAGAGCTTACCTTGCTCAAACGTTAATTCTATGAAAAAATTAGGCGTTTAGCGATTTTCAGTTAACCTTTAAGAGCCTAGAAATCCCGTGAAAAACTTTCTTAAGAAACTCCTCATCAAGTGGTCACCCTTTTGGACAGTGCTTTTCGTCGTTTTGGCGCTTGCCGGCGCTTATGTAACAAAGGATATCGATCTCAAGCTTTCCCTTACGGACCTCCTCCCTCAAGATCACCCCTCCGTCATCAAATTTAATAAGCTCACGGAGGTGGTAGGCGGGGTCGGGTACTTTGAATTGGTTCTACATGCCGAGGATAAGGAATCGCATCTCAAGATGGCCGACACCATCGTCAAAGAGATGAAGGCGAGCCCTCTCGTGCGAAGCGCTTTCTACCATCGGGAAGAATATTTCTTTCTCTCACGAGCTCTTTATTACGCAGAACTTCCGAAGTTAAAAGACCTCGATGACAAGATCGCCACGGAAATTAAAAGTGCTAAGAGAAAGTTTTTCGATATCGGCCTGTGGGATGAGGAAGATGAAAAGGCCGTACCCAAAAAAGATATTGATCCGGAATTCAAAAAATTCGCCGATCGCATGAGTAAGCTCTCCGAATTTCTGATCTCGGAGGACAGAAAAGATCTCTTGATCATGATGAAACCCTCCTTTGACTCCCTAGACATGGGAAAGAGCAAGGAGCTCGTGAGATTCGGGGAAGAGACGATGAAGCGGCTTAGCCCCGCAAATATCACCTATCGTTTTTCAGGGCGCTACTACGGCAAAGTCAAAGACACTGAGGTAATGGAGCAAGATATTTTTATCTTGGGCATTCTTTCCAATGTCGTCATGGCCATCATTCTTCTTCTGTATTTCCGGAGTGTCCGTGCGGTCATTTCTATTTTTATTCCAGTAGTTTTGGGTCTTGGAATAACAGCACTCCTGACTCGTATTTTCATTGGCCATGTGAATCTCATCACGGGATTTCTTGTGGGGATGTTGGCCGGCGTGGGATCGGATTACGGGATTCATCTGCTTTGGCGTATTCGGCTCGAACAAAAAGAGCCTTCGAGTAGCGATCCAGATCCTCTGTGGAGAACATTGGTCACCTGTGGTTGGGCGAATTTTGTAACACTCGTTACTACGGCCCTTTGTCTCTTCATGATGTGTGGAAGCTCCCTTAAAGTCTTCTCCGAGTTTGGTTTTATTTGTGGCGTAGGCTTGAGCGCCATTCTCATCACGAAGATGTGCACCTTTTACTTTACGAGTAAACTATTGAGGCTCGAGGACGTAATGAAGCGGGATAAGTATCCGTTTAGTAATCGGGAGCTTCCCATCCTAGCTTCTAACAAATCCTATTACGGAAGCTTAGTCGTCACCCTAGTTTTGGCGGCCCTCATGGTGAAGGTGGGGTTTGAGTTCGATTTTGACAAGATGTTGGAGCACTCGGAAGAAGTTCGGCGCACAAGCCATTTGGTCGATATCATTTACGACCGCTCGACGACGCCCTCGGCCTTTGCGGCGCGCACAAAAGAAGAGGCTCTCGGCATCGAAAAACTTCTCAAAGAAAAGTATATGCCTGAGATCGTAAAGAGCTTTGTGAGTGGGGCCTCGATTGTGCCTGAAGGGCAGGCAGAAAAAGAAGCGCTTGTCTTAAGTATAAAAAAACGTATCGATAAACTCTCCGATCGTAATTTGCAAAAATCTTTGGACGTTCCCGTCGCCACGATTCGTGCTTGGACGGCGGCGAAGCCCTTTGTCTGGGAGGATTTGCCCATTTACGTTCGAGAGGCCCTCCGCGGTACACAGCAGGCGGGGTACCTCCTTTATGTCTACCCAGTTAAGGCCATCAATACGGGGCAGGCTGTTGCGGAAATTTCCGGAATGATCAAAGACGTGGATACGCATTTTCCCGGCATCGTTAGCGGTTCCGATGCCGGCATATTTTCGGATATTTTAGATCTCATTAAGCGGGATGGGGCGATCCTCTTAGGTCTTATCATCGTCTTCATTGGCGTTTTCCTCTGGATCAACTTAAGAGATCTCAAGCACACTTTGCTTTCCTATGTTTCTTTCTTGGTATCACTTCCGGCTGGAATTGGACTCATGGCCATCTTCGGCGTGAAGTTTAATATCTTCAATGTAGCGCTTCTCCCGGTTTTTATCGCGGCAGGAGTGGAAATCCCGATACAACTCATGCAACGCTCGGGAGAGATTCATTCTGGCTTTAAAGGAGTGCGCGATATCGCCGTAAGCCTGCAGCTTTCTCTTTTGACAACGGCCGTGGGCTTTGGAGTTTTGATTTTCACCCGTGCGGGAATCTTGAAGAGTATGGGCTGGATGTCGATTCTCATCATCGGTGCCGGTTGGGTCGTGGGACTATTCGTTCATCCGGCATTACTCGAGCGCTACTTCCAATGGGAAAAACGTCGTGCGGCTCGGAAGGTTCAAAGTTCAGCGAGCCCCTTGGCGAGTGTCACGGAAGAGCCGCTTTAGCAATCCAATACTCCTCGGCAATTGAATAAACGATATTTTCCGCACTTCGAATATCGTAGATCAATCCCGCCCCGTGTCCGGCGGAGAAAACCGTTTTGTAGGATGCTTTCAGATCGGTCTGTTTGCCGAACAAAGACTTGCTCGCCTTGTAAAGGCGCCAAGCTTTGTTTAGCTTCGGGCTCAAGCGAAGGGTTTTTTCGATTAGGCCGGGATCGGGAACCTGTTTTAGAAAACTCTTCGTCTTAATGAAATTTCCAGGAAAGCCGTCCACTCGATCCGTATTCACGATATCATCCATCGCCGCATCGAGAATGGCCTTTTTATATTCGGCGGGTGCGTCGGCTTCTTCAGAAGCAATGAAACGGGTACCTAAGTAGACCGCATCTGCACCGAGGGCAAGGGCCGCGACCATGGTCCGGCCGTTTACGATGGAGCCTGCTGCAACAATCGGGACTGAAAATTTTTCTTTGAGTTTCGGGATCAAAGCGAACGCACTGATATCACCCGCATGGCCTCCGGCCCCTGCAGAAACTGCGACCAGCCCATCCGCTCCGGCATCAATCGCTTTTTTTGCGTGTTTCTCGTTCACCACATCACAAAAAACCTTTGTCCCTTTCCCCTGCGATTTCTTAATGAGGGGGGTTGGGTCTCCGAGCGAGCTAATGAAAAACGCTACACCTTCCTCGAGACATACTTCTATCTGTTCGTCCCGGTGTTTGTTGGATTCCTGGACGATGATATTTATCCCGAAAGGGCTCTTCGTTTCGCCTTTGACCTTCTGAATTTCTTTACGAAGTACATCCACGGGCCGGAAGTTATGCGCCGGAAATACGCCCGTCCCCCCGGCTTTGCACACCGCCGTCGTTAGTTTTGCATCACTAATGAGAAACATCGGGGCAGCGATAATCGGGTAGTCGAGCTGAAAGAGTTTCGTAAATAAAGTTTCTATTTTTTGAGGCTTTTTCATCGCGTTGGAATTTAAGCACGGAGGAGTTCCACTGTCATTAGGGCCCTACCGTTGTTACTTCCCGTTGATTACATTTACCACCATCAAAAAGTCATTCGAGGTCACATCTCCATCATTATTGACATCGTAGTAGACCGGAGGATTTGAAAGAGTTCCGTCCTATTTCGTTTTTAGTGCTTCAAACCGCGCCGCCTTAAGGAAAGTTCATAAACTCGTAAGTACAATAATCGCCGCCGCTTCCGTTAAATAGAAAGTGAAGGGCCGTAACGGAAACGGCTCCTCGGGATTGGGGGTCCGATGAATCGAGGGGATTACATAACGCATCTAGTTTTAGCGGGAGTGTTTTTTGGCGTACTGAGCCCCTTCTTAATGAAGGAAGGGCTGGTTCTGGGAACTGGGTTGTACTGCGCTGGCACCACTGTCCAACTCACCATCGCCTCCGTTGCCAGGGTCTTCTCGGGGGAATGAGGCAGTATGAATTATCTCGATGCAGAAAGTAACAGGGGCGCTTTTAATGAATGGATTCAAAAACGGGGAATCCTCTATGCACTGACGCAAACGCCTCTTCTCGCTCTGTTGGTGGGTTTCTTTTTTAAGCTCGCGCCCTACCCGGTAATGATGTTTTCCGTCTTATTTGCTTTTGTCGGCCTTCCGATCTGGATTTCCTATCGAAAACG
Organism: Pseudobdellovibrionaceae bacterium; assembly: GCA_023250715.1. Taxonomy (GTDB): domain Bacteria; phylum Bdellovibrionota; class FAC87; order UBA2466; family UBA2466; genus JAHFAF01. The sequence goes on from JAHFAF010000052.1 coordinate 8,998, forward strand.
AGTTTCAAATGATCCCACAGAGCCAGTCCACCATCTTCACAAGTACGCACTGTGGGGGATAGTCCCGTTCACCCTTTTCAGTTTGGTTAGAATTCCCACCCACTATCTCTTCGGTATGGCCTATTGGCATCCTTGGTATGACTTCGGTTCAGCTCTGACCGGGCAACCGGTAAATCAATTTGGATCCCTTCTACCGGGAGCGGTCCTATACAGCCTTCAAGGATATTCGCTCACGCTGGGCTTTTACGTTCTATTTCGAAATCACAGTCTTCTGAATGCGCTTCTCTATATCTGCGTCTTTGATACCTCGATCTATTCCTTCATCTTTCCCGCCTTCGCACGAGTGGGGATGCAATCGCCACCTAGGTGGCACGCGGTCGCCTGGTCAGCCCACGCACTGATGGCCATCGCCACCTGGGGAATGCCGAAATTCTGGGACAAAGGATGGCGTAGACTTGGTGCGAGCGGAAGAATAGCCTCTTTATTCGTTTTAGTCATAGTCGTTGCAACTCCCTATGCCTTTCCTTTCTATCGAGCGGTGACCTGGCAATTTCCGCTACAGCATCAGATTGATCAAGCCTCCTTTGATCGACCAAACCTGATCAAACAGGTCGAGGCTCCAAAACTTTCCGGGGTAGGTCAGGAAGCAGAATATCGTTTTCGCCTGAGTGTGGGGCCGAAAACATACAAGAACTACGTCGGTCGAATGCGAACGCTCGGGATTAAAGATCTGAGAGTCACTGGGCGCATCAAGAAGGATGGCAAAGCGATAGCGTGGTGTCATGTTATGCAAGAGAAAGTCCCCGGCCCTACTTCCCCGGATGAGGATGCGACTCATTACTTCGAACAACTCCGCGAATTTGATAATGTCTCGATTCCAGTTACCTGCTTAGGCCCAAATGAGCTTGCCTCGAAACAGAGTGACCTTTCCGTCGAATGGGAAGCAACGGTGCTACTCGTGGGGGATAGGGAGGAAGCTATACGAGCCTATGGCTCGAATGGAGAACGGTTTGTGGCTTCTAATATTCATATAGAAAAGGAAAAATAAAATGAGCTCATCTCGTCGTCAGTTTGTAAAACTAGGGCTAGGCACCAGCACGGCGCTCATGGGAGGTGGTCTGTTCGACGTAGTTTCAGGTAGGTTGGCCCTCGCCTCTGAAGATCGTTCCCCCGCTTCGATCGATGCCTTCCCGAGAAAATACGAAATCAAACCTCTCTCGTTCAAGCCGGAGAGCCTCAAGGATTTGTCCCCAAAGTTGATCACATCCCACCATGAAAACAATTACGGTGGGGCAGTTAAAAACCTCATGAAGGTGGAGGCGGAAATTATGAAGCTTTCCGCTGATGCGCCCGCGTTCGTCCTTACGGGGCTAAAGAGCAGCGAGCATGCGTTTCGAAACTCAATGATTCTCCATGAGCTATATTTCGAAAACCTCGGCGCGAACTTCAAAGTAAAAGGGCGAACGGCGAAGATAATTAGCGGCGCCTGGGGCTCCCAATCTCGATTCGAAAGTGAAATGAAAACTTCGGGGGCCGGGGTTGGCGGGGGAACCGGATGGATTATTCTGGGATGGGATCTGCGGGCTGAGCAGCCAATCTTGTCTTGTATCGGACACAATAATCAGTTTCCCGCAAATTCGATCCCGCTTCTTCTGATGGACGTTTACGAGCACGCCTACGCGATAGAATACGGCGCTAATCTGAAGGGCTATATCGATGCATTTTTCGCGAATATTAATTGGGAAGTAGTTGAAAAACGGCTCGAAAAGGCAGAATCCGTTTCTAAGTTATTGAGAAGGTCATAAGGGGACAACGTGAAAGAGATACTGATAGGGGCTCATTTGCTGGGTTTGTCACTCAGCTTCATGAATGCCCTATCGCTCGACACACGGATTGCACGGCAGCTCTTGTTTGGAACTGAAATTCATGTGGCCAGAGCGAAGGGGGCTGGGTTGCTCGCTCTTCGTTCTGGTTTTTTTCTGCTTCTTGCAAGTGGAATCGGGCTGCTTCTCTTGTATTGGGTGAAGACTCCTGAGCTTTTATCCAATCCAAAAATCTGGGCAAAGACGACAATAGTACTGATTGCTGGGCTAAACGGCTGTCTCATTGAGAGGTATCTTCTGATGAATAAAGCAGGTGAATGCGCCCCCGGCCGAATGCCAATTTTTTTCCTGTTATCTGTGTCATGGGCGTCTTGGTTTTCTGCGTTTGCATTGGGAGTGTGGAAATCGATAAATTATGTGGCCTCCTTCCAGCTCCTCATGGGTGGATATGCCTTGTTTGTAGTCAGCCTATTCTTCGGGGTGTGGGGCGCCAGTCTTAAGAATTATTCAGGAAGGCGTCAGTTGCGTAACGTCCCATCAGGACATAAATTCCGAGCCATGGAGGCTTGATGAAACAAAGTCGGCTAATCAAATTTATAGGGACCGCTTTTCTGGTAGCCGGTTGCGGTACTGCCACCTCTCCAGCTAATTTCTCGGATGGCGGAGTTCATCTCGCTGCGGAAAAGGGGAAGACCTACCATTGGACCTTTGACGACACCTCCCTAGGCTTTTTGCCCGAAAAGTTTTTTAGCGTCCTGGGATCGTGGCAGGTAACTCAAGATTCCAGTGCGCCTTCTTCGCCCAATGTTTTAAGGCAAACCGGGAAATTTGGAGGAGATGATTTTCCAAGAATCCTTGTCCAGGATCTAGATTTTTCGAATTTCAACCTTCGAGTCACATGCCGACCCGAAGAGGGAAGCAAGGATCAGGCATGTGGCGTCCTTTTTCGAGCCAAAGACAGTAACAACTATTATATCGCCCGAGCCAATGCATTAGAAGGCAACGTCAACTTTTACCGAGTAGTCAACTCGGACCGACAAATGATCTACTCCGCTCAGGCTTCGGTAGCGACGGGAACCTGGCAAACGCTTGAAATAGTTTGTCAGGGAGAAGAAATAAAGATTTCATGGAATGGATCTCAAGTCATTAGCGTCAGAGACAGTACCTTTCAATCCGGTAAGGTAGGGCTTTGGACCAAGGCCGATTCCGTTACCGCCTTTGATGAGCTCGAATCAACCGAGCTACCGTAGCTGAGGCCGTAAGTCGAAGGACCTCGACGCAGAAGTGTATGCCTGCGACACGAGATCCTTCGCTTCGCTCAGGATAAATTCTGCCCGTTTCGCTTCGCGAAACGCGACAGAATTTAATTAACCTTTGGAGTTCCACCCGTGCCTTTCCTCAACCAACGAGCGGCACCAGGTATATAGGGCTTCATAAAGAATCATTCCGATCTTCAACATTTCATGATCGTCGCGAATGTTTTCTGAGAGCCCTAACGTAATCGCTAAAAGGCCTGGGGCCTGCGGGGCCAGCCCCAGTTTATCGGTATCCGCCGCCCGGACGATCAGAGCAAGGCGCTCTAAAGCGGGATCTTTGAGCTGGTACTTCTTAACAATCGCATCAAAACTACACAAATCCCCGTCATGAGTTAGTTCCACCCCCGCAATATCGTAGGGAACAGCACTCTCGGCTTTCGCGACCGCCAAAACTTTGTCTTTGGGGACATACAGGAATTCCGCCTCTTTATCGACGAACCGTTTGATTAGCCAGGGACAGGCGATTCGATCTATTTTAGGTCTTTCTCTTGTAATCCACTTCATACCGTTTCCTGCGTTCATTCACTAGGGGACATGGTCAGTCAAAGATTGTCAGTGAAGACAACCCGCTTCGGAGCCTCTCCCACAGAAATCCTCGCGAGTTTTTTAAGTTTCCCCTCGGAGGAAACTTCCGCGAGGGTCATCGTTCCATCACCGATATTGCTGATAAGAACTCTTAAAGCGTCCGTATCGCTTCCCGGAACTCTCTCGATACAGCAGGGTTTCGACACATCGGTGAATCTATCGAGCTGCTTTCCGGTGGTCCTATCAAAAACATCGACGTAGGATCGCCCTTCATTCGCCGCCAAGATAAGATTAGAACCCGCAGCTTCAACCCCATGATAAGTTACCTCCTGTGGTGCTGCATTGTCACTTGGAGGGGGCGCTCCGATGAGGCGCGTGACTTTTCCGGAATCAGTTTCCATTTCGAAAAAGCCGTCCACCCAGAACGACCCGAAATAGATTTTTGATTCATCCGGTGAAAAGGTAAGGCTTCTCGGATTTACATTGAGCTCGTGAAACTTAAGCACCTTTCGTGTTTTGGGATCTATAACTCCAATGCCTGTAATTTTTTTACAGGTGATAAAAGCCCGGTTTTTTAGGGGGCCGTACTTCACAACGTGAGGAGCACTGAGGCCCTTCAATCTAAAGGCGATCTTGTGGCTGGAGGCATCGATTCCGACAACATCATCACTAAAGAAGTTTGCGACGAGAAGGTGCTTTCCATCTTCCGTCAGTACGATGTGGTCATTATGCATCTTACCAATTTTGGTTTCACCCTTGAGCTTGAAGGTTTTTGCTTCGTAGAATTTGACCTTTTGCTCACCTTCCACACCGACTGCCAACGTTTTTCCAGAGTCCAGTAGCGCCACCCCGTAAGGCTCGGCGCCCACTGGAATTTTTCGAATCTCGGTATTTGTCCCTAAATCAATGAGCGATACCGAGGCCGCTTTAGTATTCACTACAAAAACCCCGGCGGGACCGGAAGCCGCGACGGCAGTGGCGAGCAGTGCCGATACCCCCAGTAAACACTTGGATAAGGTTTTCATCATAAATCTCCTTCTTCAGTTTCCTAAAGGATGCCTTCTAAACAGAAAGTCTTCGACTGAAGGTTTCCTGACATTTTCTTAATTCAGCTTTGAGCTCATCGGTTTGACCGAGAAGTCGGTAAAATAGGTAAGGCTGTCCGCTTTTGACCAAAGGCCAATCTTTCCGGAAACCTGAGTGGACAGCGTATGCTCAAGCCAAAGCTTTCCGCCCAGGTAGGCCTTGATCTGTTTTCCTTGAATCGAAACTTTGAGGTCATGCCACTGCTTGGAAGGTGTGGGAACGTTCTTGATCCATTTGACCGAGCTTCGTTTGCCCTTCACATATTGGAACAGAACTAGGTTTTCCTCCAAGGCATTCGCGCGAACGATAAGATAATCTCCATTTGGTTTAACGTCGAAAATAATTCCAGCGGCTTGATCGATCTTGCCAGCCATTGGTCTAAAACGAACTGAAATTTCCCCATCTCTAAAATCGTCCACGTAATTTGCGACAGTAAACGGGAAATAGGCATAGGCTTTCACGCTGTCCAAAAACTCGGCGTATTTTTCGCCATAGATCGAGCGTGCTTTCTCCGCGAGATTCGCCGAGGATTGCCCTTCTTCCCATTTTCTGCCATCGACAACGAGGACTTTCTTGTCCCCATCAATGCCTATGAGCCAATACCCGACGGCGGAAATAAAACTTTTTGGCTCGGCACCGAGCGTCTCTTTTGAAAAATCATTCAAAGGGAGAAGTTTTTCCTTAGCAATGTTTCCAGTGGTGGAGGTCTTGGTAGGAGCGCTTTTGGGAAGGTACTCCTCTTCTGTGGGGGCTTTCTCCTTGGCGATACTGAGACTCGCCACAAGTACGGCCGCGAACCAAGTTAACGTTTTCAATTTAGACATTTGTTACCTCCAATTTAAAATTACGTGGCAGACGGTATGACCACCACCACAGGGCGATGAAGAATAGGGGAAAGACTAAATAAAAGATGCAAGAGATCGCTTCCGAGCCTGCGACAAGTGGATAGCCGGGATAATAGACGTTCGTGCTTTGTGGGGGGGCATTCCCGGTCAAACGATGGATAATTGGCAGTATCTCTCTTGGGCTCGTGGATCGACTTTGTTCCACTTGCCCATCGTATTCATACTGATTGAGTCCGTAGTTATCCGTCCCTCCAACGCCATAGAGAGCCGTTTTTCCGGTGTCCATGAGTTTTACTTGAACGTGTGGAATTGTCCTTCGAAACTTCGATAGAAGCTGTCGTTCTAGATCGCGATATCTCGGGTCATCTGGTGTTAGAAAGATTCTAATATCCACCTTATGAGGAAGAGCTCGGAATATGGCTTCATCCTCAATGGGAAGCGAGTTTCTCCGATCCTCACTCAAATCCCGATAGAATGGGAACACCGCTCCCAAAGCAATCAACGCAAGGCAACCAATGGAAACGATTCCCGCAAAAGAGATCTTCTCCTTCGTTGATTTACCAATCTGAATGAAAACGGATGAAAGGAGGAGTGAGCCAAATCCTATGATCAAGAGTCGGACGGCATCGGGGGAAGAGAAAAGCCCGCGCTCGAAATTTCGAAGTGCGGCCGTTAAAGACAAAGTTGGTAACCATCGCATTGTCTCTCCTGATTGTGTACTTGCTGAGAAGTCCAGAACCCAGGAACCGAGCGTAACACCTAAAACAAAAATAGCGGCGGTCGAGCTGGAGCCGGTGATCGAACTGATAAGAAACGACAGCCCCAGAATAACAAACGCATAAAGAGAGTGACCCAAGGCCAGGTTGAAGAGTTCGGGAAGGTGAGCATGGCCCCCCAGGACTTTCCACCAGACGATGGCGAGGATGACCGTCGAAAATGCCAGGCTCCACGCCAGAAAAGTCGCCGCAGCCTTTAGCAAAATGATCGAGAGTGGGGAATTTCGCAGTTGGAGAATCAATTTCAACGAACCACTCTGCTTTTCCATGGAAACGGGCCGGATGGCGACGAATGGGAAAAGAAGCGTAGTCACTAGATAGAGAGAACCGAAGACGGGTACTAACACCCCTTCGAGGGGATTCATACCGGGGGCTAGCTCCTTGTGCTCCAAGGCCGCGCGGCTTGCTTCCGAAAAAAGGCTCATTGCCTGCGTAAAGCCGTAGCCCACGAGGGGTGCCGCGATGAGCAGCATTGAGAGCATGGAGCGGGACGAAAGGTGTAGCGTAATTTCTTTCCTTAGAGTGGAAAAAGCGAGATGGGCTTTAGATAAGCGCAAGAAACACCTCTTCCAAATCCCCAGATGTCAGCCCGGCCTGTGTCCTTAACTCGCTCAGAGTTCCCGCTCCGATAATCTTCCCGGCGGCCAATAACAAGAGGCGCTCGCACATTCTCTGCGCATCTTTGAGCTGGTGGATAGACAAGAATAGAGTTTTTCCACTTTGCTTCAGATCACGGAGAATTTCCATTACGCCCAGGGTTTGCTTTAGATCAAAACCGTCGAACGGTTCATCCAGAAAAAGAATTGGCTGATAGGAGAGGAGCGCGATTGCGAGGGTTAGGCGTCTTCGAAATCCTTTGGAAAGGGTCCCAACCCGCTTCCCGAGGACTGGCTTCAGTTCCAATCGGCCAATGGCAATCTCGCGATTTTCTCTCGTGCTTTCGAATTGCTCCGCAAAATAATCGAGAACTCGACTCACAGGCTGGTCTTCATAAGGAAGCACGCCATCGGGAAGGTAGAAAACAAGATCTTTTCGTTTGGTGGAAGTCAGCTCGTCCCCTTTCCACTTAACGTTTCCTTGTTTGATGGGTAGCAGGCCGGAAACTGCCTCCATTAGAGTCGTCTTTCCCGAGCCATTCGGCCCGATAAGTCCTAACACTTCCCCGGGTCGGAGCTGAAATGAGACATTCCGAAGCGCAATGAAATCCCCAAATGACTTTGAAATGTGACTGACTTCTAGCATTCGAGAGCCAGCATACTAGGCAGGGGGGGGCTTGCCTCCTGAATTTTTCTTAAGGGACTGCCTCAAATCGCACCAAAATTCCGAACCACGCGAAGCGTTGGTTTTTATCTTCTTTCCTGAACAATCTGTCAGACATTCTTAAGTACGTTCTTCTGTCTGCGTGCCGTAAAGTTTTGGTAGTTCTCATGAAAGGAGACACGATGAAAATGAAATTAACGCTTCCATCAATTCTATTTCTTATGGCCATGATGAATGCGCAGGCAGCCGATCACGATCCCAAGGTGATTATTCCGCTTTTAAAGGATGCAAAGATGTCCCTGTTACAGGGTATCGGTTTGGAGTGCGGGCGGTGGACTGGAGAGCATATCACTTAGGTAAAAGAGGATTGAATCGGCTGTCTCGAGAGCCGCGCTGAGGCGTGGTATGGAGACAGTAGATGGAAACAAAGAAGAACC
>JAHFAF010000053.1:0-5968 GCA_023250715.1 Pseudobdellovibrionaceae bacterium
CTAGCAAAATAGGCGAAATCACTCGCCCCTTTTACAACATTTACGAGCAGGCAATTCGCTTTTCTCCGTTTCAAAACGCCCTAGGAACTTATCTTGTCAGTTTTGCGGTAAAGCCGAGTCGATGACGTAGAGGGGCCGGCGACGAACCTCTTCGAACATGCGCCAGAGATACTCGCCGAGAATGCCAAGGGACAAAAGAATGCATCCAGAGAAAAAGGTGATGAGTACCACAATGCTCGCCCAGCCGTGATTTACCTGCCGTGACTCCGGGTAATTCCACCACCAACTGATAATGACATACACCCCATAGAGAAACGCCATCAGGGCGGTCGAAGCTCCCAGTAATGTCACGAAACGGATCGGGGCAAAGGAGTTCGCAAAAATGGCGTCGTAGAAGGAAAGCCATTTTTTAAAAAACGTGTATTGAGATTTTCCTTGAAGCCGGGGGCCGCGCTCGTAGGGATATACTGAATAGGGATAGCCGAGGCTAAAAATCAGCATCATCAGGTGGCCGTGCTTTTCACTCGCGCGTAAGACGATATCGGCGATTTCGCGATCCATGAGATAGAAGTCAAAGCCGTTCTTGGGGTAGTCGGGAATGGCAAGGCGACGAATGGTTCGATAAAAGAATGCGGAAAGCAGATCGTTCCACCATCCATCCTGGCGCTTTGTGCGTGTGGCGATGACGAGTTTTTTACCGCGCCGCCATTCCTCAAGCATTTTTTGGAAGAGCTCTGGGGGATCTTGGAGATCGGCTGAAATGACTCCGATCGCTTTGCCCTTGGATTGGGCGATTCCAGCGAGAGTAGCCGCGCGTTGTCCGAAGTTTCTAGTGAATCGGACGGCTCGGATAGTATCCGGAAAGTCTTTCTGGGCTTGCTGGATTAAATTCCAGGATGCGTCGTTGGAGCCGTCATCGACGAAAATCACTTCTGTTTGGCCCGCCAGACTTTTAGCAAGGTTGAGCATCGCTGGAATAGTCGAGGGTAGGCTCGAGGCGTTTTGGTAAACAGGAATGACGATGGAGAATTCCATACCTCTACTACACCAGCTGATAGCCAGAAAGAAGCGCCGGAAATGACGCTTGATCGTTAAACATTAGAGTATCCACCACGGAGAGATTCGGCAAAAAAGTTTGCGACTCGGATTGTCGGTAGGGCTTGGGAAGACTCTTTAGAAAGGAAAGCTCGATGCCGTCCTTCGCGAAGGCTTCCCTTTGATAGAGTTCGAGGCCGCCGATGGAATTGATGTACTGCTTGGCATTTAGGCTCTTGCAAAAGGCTAGAATTCGCGCGGCTCCGCTCAATTCTCTCGAAATTCCTAGCTCGGACGCCATGTAAATCTGAACGGGAAGGTCCAGATGTTTCGCCAATCTCTTGAGACTGTTCGCCAAAAAAGTATTCAGACGCCGATCGGGGTGATTTACCAATTCCTCGAGAAGAGGGAATGTTGCGTCGAAAGTGGGTGCTTTTGCATAGGAGTGTTGAAAGAGGCGCAGGAGCTTGCCTTGCCATTTCCCGTCTTTCATAAGCTCTAGCTCGCAAATCTTGCGATTTTGACTGGCTCCGTTCACTGGAATCGTAAACAAGAGGGGTTTGTCTTGGTGAAGAACTCGGTTGCGCTGAATCCAGCCGCGTCGAATGAAATTCACGTCGTCTAAGAACACAAATGAATCCACCGCATGCATGAGCTGAAAGTAGCCGATGTAGGGCAGAAAGTAGGGCTGCATGATCGCGAGTTTCATGCGTGTTTTAGGATAAGTTTGGTGATCCGGTCGAGGGACTCTCCAACGAGAGAGGGGTAGAGGGGCAGGCAAAGAACGCGGCCCGCGATATTTTCCGCTACCGGAAGAGAGGCGGGTGCCCGGAAATAGGGAAGTTGGTGAAGGGCTGGATAAAAATAACGTCTGGAATCTATGTCCGCCTTTCTTAACGCATCCCAAATCCGCACAGTCACCCGCTCATTTTCAAAAAGCACCGGACAGTAGCTGAAGTTGTGGGTGTATTCTTTGTTTAGTGACTGGAACTTCACTCGTTTTTCCAGCGCCTCTCGGTAGAAATCAAAAACGGCTCTTCTTGCTTGAAGGGTCTTTTCCATATCCTCCAGAAGACAGAGACCGACGGCTGCATGCAGTTCGGAGAGTTTAGCGTTAATCCCAAGGGATTGAGATACGCCGTTCGCCCCAAAACCGAAATTGATCATCTCGCGCGCGCGATCCTGCAGGGTAGAGTCCTTGAAGATGAGAGCTCCCCCTTCCACCGTGTGAAAAATCTTGGTCGCGTGGAAACTCAAAGTGCTCACGTCCCCAAAATTCAAGAGGCTGCCTTCTTTCGACTTCACTCCAAAAGCATGCGAGGCATCGTAGATAACTTTGAGGCCGTGTTTTTGCGCGATTGTCTGGATGGCCTGCACGTTACAGGGATTGCCAAATACATGGACAGGGATGAGTGCCTTCGAATTGCTTCGTAGTTTCTTTTCGATCTTGGTGGGATCGAGATTGAACGTCCCTTCCTCGATGTCCGAGAAAATTGGTTCTATTCCCTCCCAGGCGAGGCTTCCTGCCGTTGCAACGAAGGAGAATGGAGTGGTCACGGCACTCCCGCGGATATTGAGCAAGCGGTATGCTATCTGAAGCGCCAGGGTACCGTTCGCCACCAGCACGACATGATCTACCCCCAAGTATGTTGCGAGCCGTTTCTCGAGCTCTTCGACCAGGGGGCCGAAATTGGTGACTCTTCGAGAGCGATAGATTCGCTCTAAGTATTCGTTGAAATGTTCCCGATCGGGCAAGGCGGCTTGGGTAATATCAATCAAGCGTTCAAATATTAGGACATTTAGTGAAGCACGGCTATTACGCGTTGCTCAACGAAGGAACATTTACTTACTCGCCGGCCCTCGTCAGTATCAATCGGGAGATATGGCTAAAATCGTAATATTCGGCAATCTGGACTCGGCTTCGCTTGCCCATTTTTATCTTAAACAGGATTCTCATCACGAGCCGGTGGCCTTCGCTCTTTCTGAGGATCGAATAAAGGAATCTACTTTCGAAGGATTGCCAGTCGTGCCCTTCGAGACACTGGAGAAAGAGTTTTCGCCGCGGGAGTTTGAATTCTTTGCGCCGCTATCTCCTCGCAGGATGAATCGTCTGAGAGAGAAAATTTTTTTGGAGGCGAAGGCGAAGGGTTTCAGGCTGATTTCTTATGTGAGCTCCAAGGCGACGGTTTTTCCGAGATTAAAAATCGGGGAAAATTGCTTTATCCTCGAAAACAACACCATTCAGCCCTTTGTCACGATCGGAGATAATGTCATTTTGTGGAGCGGAAACCACATTGGGCACCACAGTACCATTGCCTCTCACGTCTATTTTTCCTCCCATGTAGTTTTGTCCGGGCATTGTACCGTCGATTCCTATTGCTTCTTCGGCGTGAATGCGACAATACGCGACGCCCTTCATATTGCTGAGGGCTCTCTTATCGGGATGGGGGCGGTAATCCTCAAGGACACCGAGCCTCATGGGGTTTATTTAGGAAATCCGGCGCGGCCTGGAGATAAACGCAGCGATGAGCTCGAAAATTTTTGAAAAACGAGGGCTCGTCTATTGTCCTCGAGGACAACATGAGTGGAACAAGACTCACGCCTCGGTTCCCACCGTTGATATTCTAAGTAAAACGCGGTGGAGAATCTATTTCGCTACTCGCGATGCCCAGAACCATTCTCATCCTACTTACATCGAAGTCGACTCGAGCGATCCCAGAAAAATACTCTACGAGCACGATAAGCCAATTCTGGGTCTGGGCAAGCCCGGCAGCTTCGATGATTCTGGCATCATGCCTTCGTGGGTCGTGACCTATCAGGGAAGAAAATTTCTTTATTACATTGGTTGGACCATTGGGGATGTGACTCCTTACCGCAATGCCATTGGATTGGCGGTGAGTGAAGATGGGGGCGAGACTTTCCACAAGATTCCTGAAAACCCAATTTTTGGGCTTACTCGAGAGGAGCCCTACTTCACTGGAACTTCCTGTGTGCTCATCGATAAGGGCGTGTGGAAAAATTGGTATCTCTCCGCCACGGGCTGGTCCACTGTGAATGGCTGCATGGAACCGCGGTATCATTTGAAATACGCCCAATCCAAGAACGGGATCGATTGGGAAAGAAAGGGTACTGTCGCCATCGATTATTTAAATGAGGAGGAGGGAGGGCTCGCCCGAGCTTCCGTCCTTCACAACGGGGGCCTTTATCAAATGTGGTTTTCGTATAGAAAATTGCAGAAGTATCGAACGAGTCCCGAGGCAAGTTATCGAATTGGTTACGCCCAGTCCGAAGATGGAGTCCATTGGAAGCGCCGGGATTGTGATTCCGGAATCGATATATCAAGGGAGGGATGGGATTCTGAAATGATCGAATATCCGCATGTGATCTCAAGCAGTGAGGGCCTTGTTATGTTTTACAATGGAAACGGATTCGGTCGCAGCGGGCTCGGGTATGCCGTGAGCAGATTCCTCCCCGTTAGCCAATAAATTATACGACGCGTTACCCCTCCCAACGCTTCTTTCTTGGCAAATCCCCTACATCTAAGGCAATTTGGGAATTTTCATTGGTTGGGGGATAAGATGGTCAAGAATTTCATTGGGGGAGAGTGGGTTCCGTCGAAAGGAACTGCAACGGTTGAGATTATCAATCCCGCAACTGAAGAGGTCCTCGACCATTGTCCGTTGGGAACCACGGACGATGTTAATAAAGCCGTGGCCGCCGCGAAAGAAGCTTTCACGACTTGGCGAAAAGTACCTGCGATGGATCGCGTGCAATACTTTTTCCGCCTGAAAACTTTGTTAGAAGAAAATTTTGATGAGCTTGTGAAGCTTTGCACGAAAGAGCACGGGAAAACCTTGGCCGAGGCCAAAGGCGATGTCCGTCGCGGCATTCAGATGGTGGAAACTGCGTGTGGCATTCCAACACTCATGATGGGGCAAAGTTTCGAAGACGTGGCGGCAGGTATAGACTGCCAAGCCGTACGCCAGCCCATGGGTGTTTTTGCCGGCATTACGCCTTTTAATTTTCCGGCGATGGTTCCCTTTTGGTTTTGGCCGTTCGCGGTGGCGACGGGAAATACTTATGTTTTGAAACCGAGCGAACGCGTGCCGCTATCCCAAGTGAAGGTTTTTGAGTTGCTCGCGAAGGCGGGCTTTCCCAGGGGCGTGATGAATATGGTTCAGGGTGGGAAGGACGTGGTCAATGCGTTGTGCACCCATCCCGACGTAAAGGGTGTTTCCTTTGTAGGGTCGACGCCCGTTGCGAAGCACGTCTATCAAACGGCCACCCAGAACGGAAAACGAGTGCAGGCCTTGGGAGGGGCCAAGAACTTCATGGTGATTTTACCAGATGCCGCGATGGATACGGCCGTAGCGACTTGTTTGGAATCGATCACCGGATGCGCCGGCCAACGCTGTCTTGCCGGATCGGTCGTGATTGCAGTGGGCGACACTTACGATGAAGTGAAAAACCGCATCGTGCGCTTGGCGAGCGAAATCATCATTGGAGACGGATCCGATACTCGAACCCAGATGGGGCCCCTGATCTCGCGCGCCTCGGTCGAGCGGGTGAAAGGATTAATTCAATCGGTAACGGACGAGGGCGGAGAAATTTATTTGGACGGTCGTAACTATTCCGGCCGAGGTTACTTTTTGAAGCCCACTGTCGTCGGAAACATCCAGTCGCATATGCGGATTGCCAAAGAGGAAGTATTTGGGCCTGTGGTTTGCTTGGCTCGGGCGAAGACGCTCGATGAGGCGGTGACTTGGATTAATTCCTCTGCGTTTGCCAATACAGCTTCCTTGTTTACGACCTCCGGAGCGGCTGCGAGGCAATTTTCTTATGAAGTGCACCCGACGATGCTGGGGCTAAATATTGGAGTGCCGGCACCCATGGCATTTTTCTCTTTCGGTGGTGCTAAGGATTCCTTTTTCGG
>JAHFAF010000053.1:5978-17037 GCA_023250715.1 Pseudobdellovibrionaceae bacterium
TTTTCGGCGATATCAAAGCGCACGGGACGCAGGGGATTCAGTTTTACACCGATACGAAGGTAACCATTCAGCGCTGGAACAAGAACTCGAACATTTGGTGAGGGCATGAGTACGACGAAAATCAAGAATGGGACAGTAGTTACAGCAACGGATACTTTTTCGGCCGATATTCTCATTTCCGATGAGAAGATTCTCGCGGTGGGGAGAAATCTAGAAACGGCGGATAAGGAGATCGATGCGAACGGCTGTTATGTATTTCCCGGCGGCATTGATGCCCACACGCACCTGGATCTTCCTTTCATGGGGACTTCCTCTAGCGATGATTTTGAAACGGGAACTTTGGCGGCGCTGCACGGCGGGACGACTTCCATCATCGACTTCGCTTTTCAAACGCAAGGCAAGAGCCTGAAAGAGGGCTTGCGGATGTGGCACGAAAAGGCCAAGGGCAAAGCGGTCGGCGATTACGCTTTTCACATGGCGGTGACCGATTTCAATGACAATACCCGAGAAGAGATTAAAGACCTTGTCGAAAAAGAGGGGGTAAGCTCCTTCAAGACCTTCATGGCATACAAGGGCGCTTTGATGATCGACGACCGCCAGATGATTGGCCTCATGAATGAGGTGAAAAAATACGGCGGAATCGTTACGGTCCATGCGGAGAATGGCGACTTAGCCGATTCCTTGATTCAACAGAATCGCGCGGCCGGAAATACGGCACCGAAATACCATGCGCTTTCCCGTCCGGAAATCGTCGAAAGCGAGGCCACGGGTCGCGCTATCGATATTGCGTATTCGGGAGGTCATCCCTTATATGTCGTGCACATGACCTGCGAGGGTGCATTGAACCGCGTGCGGGAGGCAACGAAGCGCAATCAGAAAGTTTGGGTCGAAACGTGCGTACAGTATTTGCTACTCGATGATTCCGTATACGAACGGCCTGGGTTCGAAGGCTCGAAGTGGGTGATGAGCCCTCCAATCAGAAAAACCAAGGATCAGACGGCTTTGTGGAATGGAATACGGCAAGGCTTGGTCCACACCGTTGCGACAGATCATTGCCCCTTTTGCATGAACCAAAAGGAAATGGGCAAGAGTGATTTCTCGAAGATTCCGAATGGCGCTCCTGGCATCGAGAACCGCATGGAGCTCATGTACTCGGAAGGGGTCGTGAAGGGGCGTATTAATCTAAATCAATTCGTCGATCTCAACTGCACGGCTCCGGCGAAAATTTTCGGTCTTTACCCTAGGAAAGGGACCATCGCAGTCGGGGCGGACGCGGACCTGGTGATTTTTGATCCTAAGGTGAAGCACACGCTTTCAGCGGAGACACACCACATGCGCTGCGATTATTCCGCCTATGAAGGATGGAAGGTCGAGGGCAAGGTCCGCTCAGTCTTACTGCGTGGAACTGTTGCAATTGACCACGGAAAAGCACTTATCGGAAAAGGGTTTGGGAAGTATTTACCGCGTAAAGCCGAATTTGCGAGCCCGTAGGGCGAAGCAAGCTCATTGAGACTGCCACGGGCCTTCGGCCCTCGCAGAACCTGGGGAGAGTATGAGAAAAGTCAAAGTTGGTCTGATTCAAATGGGCAGTAAGGCGCCGGCGGAGGCGCCTTGCGAAGTGCATGTGAAGGCGATGGTCGATGAGCATTTGAAGTATATCGACGAGGCCGGGCGCCAGGGCGTGAACATGCTCTGCATGCAGGAAGTTTTCACAGGGCCCTACTTTTGTCCCTCGCAAGATGTGAAGTGGTATGGCCTCACGGAAAAAATTCCGGATGGCCCGACTACGCGGCTCATGCAGGAGTATGCGAAAAAGTATGGCATGGTCATTATCGTCCCCATCTATGAAGAACACCAAACAGGTGTTTATTACAATACGGCCGCCGTTATAGATGCCGATGGAAAATACTTAGGGAAGTACCGGAAGAACCACATTCCCCAGGTAAAAGGCTTCTGGGAAAAATTTTTCTTTAAGCCCGGCAATCTTGGCTATCCCGTTTTTCAGACGCAATTCGGGAAAGTTGGCGTCTATATTTGCTACGACCGGCATTTTCCCGATGGGGCACGCTGCTTAGGATTGAATGGTGCCGAAATCGTTTTTAATCCTTCGGCGACTGTTGCAGGCCTTTCCGAGTACCTTTGGGAGCTCGAGCAGCCCGCCCATGCCGTAGCGAATGGCTATTTCATCGCGGCGATTAATCGCGTGGGCACGGAAGCGCCCTGGAATATCGGTCAGTTTTACGGGTCTTCTTATGTTGCGAGTCCCCGTGGCAAGATTTTGAAAAAGGCTTCTCGCGAAAAAGACGAGCTTCTTATCGTCGATATCGACCTCGATGAAGTGAAAGAAGTTCGAGATCTTTGGCAGTTTTTCCGGGACCGTCGGCCTGAGACCTACGGCGCCATTACGGAGCTATGAAATGTCATCCACTGAAGAAATATTAGAGCTACGCAAGAAACACTTTCTTGCGCCCATCGTACACTATTACAAAAAACCTCTGCAGCTCCTGCGTGCAAAGGGCATCCACGTTTACGATGAGAAGGGGAAAGAATATCTGGATTGTATCGGCGGGATCGTCTGCATTTCCGCTGGCCACAATCACCCGCGCATTAAAGAGGCGCTTCGAAAAATGTTGGACGAAGACGAGATCCAACATACGACCACTCTTTATTTGAATCGCCATTCGACCGATTTGGCGAAGGAGCTGATAAAAGAAGCGCCGAAGGGGATTGATCGCGTTTTCTTCTCTAACTCAGGAAGTGAGGCGAATGAAGTAGCACTCATGGCAGCCCGCCAATCGACGGGGGAGACCACGGTTGTGAACTTGCGGCACAGTTACCACGGCTGCACTTCTACCGCGCTCTCGCATTGCGGGCATTCCACTTGGCGCTACCGCGCGCAGCCCACGGCGGGCGTGACATCCGCGCTCGAGCCCTATTGTTACCGTTGTCCCTTCAATAAAAAGCCTGAGAGTTGCGATTTTGAGTGCGCGAAAAATGTGGAAACGACGATTCAGACCTCTACTCATGGGAAAATCGCAGCCTTTATTGCTGAGCCCGTGATGGGAGTGGGGGGATTTATTAGCCCTCCGAAAGAATATTTCACCCGGGTGGCAAAGATAGTCCACAACTACGGCGGTAAATATATCAGCGATGAAGTGCAGACAGGCGCCGGCCGTTGCGGTGGGGAATATCTACTCACAAAAGAATTGGAAATCGACGCCGATATGGTGACGATGGCGAAGGGGCTTGGCAATGGCGCTCCGATCGGGGCCGTGATGATGAAGACGGAAGTTTCCGACACTCTGGGCGGGAAGATGTTCTTCAACACCTTCGGGAGCGATCCCTATCAGACACTTCAGGCGCGGCTCAGTATTGAAATCATTCGCGATGAAAAGCTTATCCAAAATGCGAAGCAGATGGGTGCGTTCCTCGTGGAAAGCATCAAGACCATGAGCCGTACGAGGAAACTCATCGGGGATGTCCGCGGGCGTGGGCTTCTATTGGGTGTCGAGCTTGTGAAGAATCAGGAAACCAAAGAACACGCGAGTGCCGAAACGGCGGAGCTGATGGAGCTTTGCCGGGAGAGGGGCCTTCTCGTCGGAAAAGGCGGTTTATTCGGAAACGTGGTTCGCTTTGCTCCCCCCCTGACGATAACGCGAGCGCAGTGCGAGCAAGCACTGAAAGCACTCGATGAGAGTCTTTTTGAATTGGAGAAGCGGGGAGTTTAGAGCATGGGTAAATTAACGACCCAGTTTTTGGGTTTTGAAATGGACAATCCCTTTTGCGTGGCTTCGGCACCGCCGGCCGCGACGGGAAAGCTCATGGCCGACGCCTTCGATGCAGGCTGGGGCTCGGCCATTATGAAAACAGTAGGGCCCGTCGAAGAGCCCATCATCAACGTCGCTCCTCGTATCCAAACATTCAAGAAGTGGAATCGCGAAATCGCGATGCAAAATATTGAGCTCATCACCGACCGTAAGTTGTCCGTGTGGCTCGAGGAACTTCAGATTCTTCGTAAGCGCTATCCGAAAAAAATGATCATCGGCTCCGTGATGGCGCCGGGCCACGAAATGGATGCCTGGGCGAAACTCGTAAAGGAAATGAACCGCGTTGGTTGCGATGCCGTCGAGCTGAATTTGGGCTGCCCTCACGGAATGCCCGAAAGGGACATGGGAGCCATTTGCTCTCAGGATCCTGAAATCGTCTATAACATCGTGAGTACGGCGAAATCGGTTAGCAAGGTTCCGATTTTAACGAAGCTCACGCCCAATGTGACGAACATCAAGGTAATGGCGAAGGCCGCGCAAAAAGGCGGTTCGGATGCGATTACTGTCATCAATACCGTAAACGGGATCATTGGAGTCGATATTTACTCGCGAAAGCCACACTTGTCGGTGAAGGGATACACTGCTGTGGGAGGAATTTCCGGAAATGCCGTGAAGCCGATTGGATTGAAGTGTGTGGCGGAGTGCAAGGAGGCCACCGGCCTGCCCATTTCCGCAACGGGCGGGATCTCTCAGTGGTCCGATGGCGTTGAGTACCTCATCATGGGTGCGAGCCAGCTGCAAGTTTGCACGGAGATCATGATTCGAGGCTTTAAGATCATCGATGGTCTTACAAAGGGCCTCGAAAAATACATGGACCAGATGGGCTTTAAAACCATCGAGCAGGTCAAAGGCGATCTCTACAAGAACATCACGAGCTTTGATTTTCTTCTGAAGCAATCAGGTTCTGAAAAAGTAAAGATCAATGAAGAGACCTGCACCGGCTGCAACATCTGTGTAGTGGCCTGCAAAGACGCCGGTTACGACGCTTTGAAGTTAAAAGTCGTAAAGGGTGGCCGTAAAACCCAAGGCGAACGCAACGTCGCGGACTTAATCTACGACAATTGCACGGGCTGCAACTTGTGCGTTGCCGTCTGCCCAGTCCCCGAGTGCATGACTCTTTACGATTCGAAAGAGCCGTTTCCCTATGAGCTTCACAAAAGTTACGCCGGCAACACCCTGGTGGGAAAATGAGTTATACCAACGAAGATCTAGCGATTGTCCCTCAAGAAAAAAGAACCTGGGGCGTTTGGAATTACGCGGCCCTTTGGATCAGCATGAGCTTGTGCATTCCGACCTACATGCTTGCGAGTTCCCTCATTGAGGGAGGGATGAACTGGTGGCAGGCGATCTTGACCGTGTTTATCGGCAACGCCATCGTGCTCGTGCCCATGGTATTGAATGGCCATGCGGGTGCGAGGTACGGAATCCCTTTTCCGGTTTTCGCCCGAGCTAGCTTCGGCATTCTTGGGGCAAATATTCCGGCACTGTTGCGTGCTATCGTGGCCTGCGGTTGGTTCGGTATTCAAACTTGGATCGGGGGCTTTGCTCTTTTTCAGATGCTGAAAATTTGGATTCCGGGACTTGCCACATTGCCCGCAATTTTTCCGGTAGCGTTCGGCTTGGAAACCGGCCCTGCGCTCACGTTCTTTCTCTTTTGGTGTCTTAACATGTTTGTCGTCTATAAAGGGATCGACAGCATTCGAAAGCTCCTGCTCTTTAAGGCGGTATTTTTGCCGATTGCGGCGTTTGCTTTACTAGGTTGGGCACTTGTTGCGGCGAAGGGATTGGGCCCAATTCTGTCGCAACCTTCTAAATTTTCGGACTCTTCGCAATTCTGGAATTTCTTTTTCCCGGCGCTCACCGGCATGGTGGGTTTTTGGGCGACGCTGTCATTAAACATTCCCGATTTCACCCGCTATGCGGTTTCTCAACGCGCCCAAATTTTAGGCCAGGCGATTGGTCTTCCCCCTTCGATGACGGCATTTGCGTTTATTGGAGTCGTTGTCACATCCGCTACGGCGATTGTGTATGGATCCTTGATTTGGGACCCGGTCGTTCTCGCAGGTAAGTTTGATTCTCCTGTGCTCGTGAGCTTCGCGATGATTTCCGTTCTGATTTCTACTCTAGCTACCAACATCGCCGCCAATATCGTAAGCCCCGCGAACGATTTTTCGAATTTAGCTCCTGAGAAGATCGATTTCAAAAAGGGGGGGTACATCACGGGGGTTTTGGGTGTTTTGATTTTCCCCTGGAAACTCTTGGCCGATCCCACGGGCTATATCTTCACTTGGCTCATTGCCTATTCGAGTTTGCTCGGGCCCATCGGTGGCATCTTAATTGTCGACTATTTCATTCTGCGGAAGCAGGAGCTTCACGTAGAGGAGCTTTATTCCGCGAATGGTCGCTATTGGTATGGGAACGGGTTTAATCATGTCGCGATTATCGCATTACTTCTGGGAATTTTGCCCAACGTGCCCGGCTTTTTGACGACGATCCATTTGGTTCCAAAGGAGTCGGTGCCGGAATTTATTAGCGGTCTTTACCACTACGCCTGGTTCGTCGGTTTTTTTGTGTCTGGTTTGGTTTATTACGGGTTTTCTCGTGCGACAGCTAAATCCCAATATCCTCATTCCACAGTTCAGGCTTAGAGCGAATAAAGTCGCGCATGAGTTGGATGCAGTGCCTGTCCTGCATAATTTCCAATTTCACCCCGCGAGAGCGTACGTAGACTTCCGGCCCCTGAAACGTTTCGTTCTCTCCGATAATGACGCGAGGAATTTTATATAGGAGCGCCGTTCCGCTGCACATGTCGCAGGGGGATAGTGTGGAATATAACGTGGAGCGGGAATAGTCGCGCGCCGTCAAACGCCCGGCGTTTTCCAGGCAATCCATCTCGGCGTGCAGAATGGCGCTTTTCTTTTGGACGCGGCGATTGTGACCCCGTCCCACGATTTTACCGTCGATAACGAGCACCGAGCCAATCGGAATGCCGCCCTCTTTCAATCCCAACTCCGCCTCTTCTATCGCTGCTTGTAGAAAGCTATCCATGCGCGCTATTCTACGCGCGGGGGGGAAACATGTTTAAATTATTTTCTGTCTTTTTTGTGGGTATTGTTGCGAGTCAGAGCTTTGCTATGGATTTTCAAAAGGCCCGCTTGGTTCTGTGGAGAAGAGGGGAAGCCATAGCCGGAGAGGATTTCATTCTGGGAACTGAAGCTGCTGTGGACTACATGGCCACACTGAAAAGACCCACAGGCACTTTGATCACGGACAACATCAAATACAATTGCCTCGTGAAATACCGTCTCACGCAGCCTTCATTGCAATTATCGGGTGGTGCCGCCCAACCCCAATCGGGCTGGGTAAACGTGCAAGTAGTGTATGAGCTAAAGGATTGCGCTCCTATCCGGGATTAGTATTACGATCGCTCAAATTTCATAGAATTCACAATTTCAAAAAGTACTCGACTTCACGCATCAAATTTCGTACTGGCATGAATAGGGGAGGCTTCATGTCCAAATTAATATTATCTCTAATGCTACTTGTTTCTACGGCTTGGGCGGATCATCTCGATTCGCAGTTCATGACCACGCTGGATGGCTCTACGCTCAAAGTTTACTCGGGCGGAAAATTAATCGTTAGTTGGAGTGATTATCTTCGGCACGAAATTCGATTCGGAGTGATCGGACTTCTCGATACGAAGGGTGTGTTCGATGCTTACCGCGCCGATGGCACGGCCATAGTGCGCAACTATCGCGACACAAAGGAGTTCTATCTTCGTAGGAACTTCGTCGCGATTCTCGATACGAATCGAGTTTTCGATGCCTATTCGATGACCGGTAATCGATTCATTGCGAACTGGAAAGACGTGGTTCGCGCGGATGTCGGTTGGGATCACATGGCACTGCTGGACAAGGACGGAATCTTCGACGCCTACAACGGCGATGGCACCGCGATGGTAAAAAACTATCGTGATACCAAAGAGTTTCAGGTGACACGAACGTACGTCGCCATTCTGGATAAGAACGGCGTCTTCGACGTCTATCTACGCAACGGCCAACGCATCATCGCGAATTGGAGAGACACGAAGAAATATGTTCTTCGCGACCATTTCATCGCCATTCTCGATACCGCTGGAATTCTTCAAGCCTATAATCTGCAAGGGACGGAAGTCCTGAAGCAAACGGGCGTTGAGGACATGGACGCCGGCTATGACGAAGTGAAGTGGCTCAAAGGCGGCGTCTGGCATTCATTCGGGATCGGTCACTGACCCGCATGAATGACGGCGACTACTTTTTCCGTGTTCGGATCGTAGTCGATGTACCACATATAACGGGGTTGGCTGTCGGGGTAACAAGTTAGGTTAGCTCGCAGCTGGCCCTTTGAATTTCTCTCTAGTGTGCCGACGTTATCGAACACTAGAAACTGCAACTGCGTGTCTCCGAGCTGGCAGCCGTCTTCTTCGGGCCGTTCGCCTACGCCATAGGAATAGCGGACTTCGTAGAGCATTTTTTCCATCGAGTCTTGGCAAAGGCTCTTCTCTTCTTCGGAGACCTTAATCCCCGTATTGGCGAGGCAGCCATTCGTTTGTGCTTTTTTCAAATCATACGGAAGGGGATCCGCTGCGAGAGCGACACGGGCGACCAAAAGACCAAACAACCAAGCATTCATTCGTTACCTCCAGAATTGATGCTTAGCGTTGTATCGAAAGCCAGAGGTGAAAGGAAGAAATCCTTATCCGCTGTAAATCATTTCAACCAGTTAGCCTCGCCCTAGGTGTGACATCGGGAACGGGTCTGTGCTACTTTTTTCCCCATGCTCATCAATCGACGTGAATTTGTGGGGTTGGGGATTTCAGCGGGCTTCGCGCTTGCGGTCACTCCTGTTACGGGTCTTGCCATTACCACTTCCGAGGAGGGGCTAGTCCTTGAGACTTTGAAAATCGGAGAGATGCCAGCGTATATGGCGCGGCCCAAAGGAAAAGGGCCTTATCCCGTCGTGATTGTAATTCAAGAAATATTCGGAATTCATGCCTACATTCAGGACGTCTGCCGACGCCTGGCGAAGCAAGGTTATTTCGCAATTGCTCCCTCCCTTTATTACCGCGAGGGGGATGTCACTAAAATGGAGGACATTCAAAAAATCATTTCCGACGTTGTCATGAAAGTCCCGCAGGCTCAGGTTCTTTCGGATCTTGATTCCGTCATGGAATGGGTCGGAAAACAAAAGGAGGCCGATGCGAAGCGCGCGGCGATCACAGGTTTTTGCTGGGGCGGAAACGTAGTGTGGATGTACTGCCACCACAACCCGAAGATGAAGGCTGGAGTAGCTTGGTACGGGAAGCTCGTGAATGTGCGACAAGCGGGAGAGAAGAGCCCTCTAGATATTGGGGGCGGGCTTAAGGTTCCGGTCTTGGGACTTTATGGTGGAAAGGACAAAGGAATTCCACTCATTGACATTGAGAAGATGAAGGCGAGCTTGAAGAATGGATCGGAGATTGTCGTTTTCCCAGAGGCCGAGCACGGTTTTCATGCCGACTATCGTCCGAGTTACCACCCGAAATCTGCTGAAGAGGGTTGGAAAAAGCTGCTCCAGTGGTTTAAAAAACACGGAGTGTAATGTCTTAGGCCTCGCGACCGTTTGGGTTTCGCGGTCGGGTGGCGCTGACGACGAGCCGTCGCCAAGGTTTCTTGCCGCCCGTAAGAGGCGCGTGCTGTCGCACGTCGGTGAACCCTGCTTTCTTAAAAAGCCGGCTCAACGAAGAAAAATCATACGCGCGAATTTCCGAGTACATCTCCGATCGCTTTCCATCCTTGCGAACGAAAAGCCACGCGGACTTCAAAACACGGGACTTATCCGGCGGAGTACGCTGTTCTAAAACGAGAGTGCCATCTCCAAGTTCCGACCAGCATTGGGGAGAGAAGACTTTATCGAAGCCTTCGTAATTCAAATTATCGATGAGAAACCTTCCACCCGGCTTAAGCGCACGAAAGATGGATTTCAATGTTTTCAAATCGTCCGCAGGGCTCTTGAAATAACCGAAGCTGCTAAAAAGATTGATAGCGCCATCGAACTCCTTCTCGAAGGGAAGAACTCTCATGTCCGCTCGAACGAATTTCACCTTACGGCTTCGCTTTTTGGCGAGGGCGAGATAGCGGCGCGAAAAATCCGCTCCGGTGACTGCGAACCCTTCTTTCTCAAGCGCAATCGAATGCCGGCCCACTCCGCAGCCGACGTCAAGAATCTTTGCTCCTCGCGCCAATCGAAGAATCCTTCGAAGCGATACTATTTCCGTCTCTGTCTTTTCCTTCCAATCCCGAGCAATGGAATCGAGAGGGTACAACCCCTGATCAAAGGGCTTTCGCCACCAGTCATTAGAACTACTTGAGTGACCCATTCTCTTTTTATACACTCTCTTCCTACTTATGATTGAAGAAACTCTGAAAAACTTAGGCCCATTGAGAACACTTGTTGGCACTTGGGAGGGCGAAAAGGGCGAAGATGTTGCCCCGGCCGATGAACGCCCGGGAACAGCCGTGAGTAAATTTCGCGAGAGGATGACATTCGAGCCCATTCGCCCGGTCGATAACCACGAGCAGTGGCTTTATGGCCTTCGCTATTCCACGGTGGCCCATCGTTTAGGCGAGGAAAACCCGTTTCACGAAGAGGTTGGCTATTGGCTCTGGGACCCGGCGGAAAAACAGGTCTTAAGATGTTTTAGCATTCCCCGCGGGATGACGGTAACGGCCGGAGGCACAGTCGAGCCCGAGGCGAAGAGCTTTCTTATTACCGCGGATGTGGGCAGCGCCATTTACGGAATCTCCTCCAACCGATTCCTCGATCGGGAGTTCAAGACGATCCGCTTCGAGATGAAGGTGAATATCCTAGGTGCCGACACGTTTAGCTACGAGGAAGATACCCAGCTTCAGGTGAAAGGGCAGCCTGTGCTTTTTCACCATACCGATAAGAATACATTATCGCGGGTAGCTTCTCGGACGGGTCTCTAATTTCGCTAAGGACTCCACTAGGGAGCCAGCGGCCTTTGCGACGGAATTGCAAACATGGCTCGCTACCATCCCCAATTTCGTGGCGTTTCCGCCCCAGAACGGACTCCGCGCTGTCAGCCCTACCGCGGAATATTTTCCGGGGAGCTCAACCGCTGGTGCATGCGAGGGATCGTTCGTCGCCTTTCCCACAAGAGGCTTGGCTCGGAAGAGCGCTTGCATGCGTGT